>DATFCE010000444.1:0-3733 GCA_035253365.1 Nitrospiraceae bacterium | reverse complement strand
AGAGCCGTCACCAATCCCAAATGCCGATCCGGGACGGTCAACGCGGGATCCGGTGGCAAGTAGCCCACGACGCGGACAGTCGTCTCGTTCTCAACGGCTTCCTTCAACAAACGATAATGACCGTCTCCACTGACTCGGTTGAACAGGACGCCGGCCACGCGCACCGATCGATCGAATCCCGCATAGCCCGACACCATCGCGGCTGCCGACCGCGCCATCGCGCTGCCGTCGATCACCAGCAAGACGGGCGCATCGAGCTGCTTAGCCAACTCCGCGGTGCTGCCGATCTCGTTGATGGGCGAGCTGCCGTCGAACAGTCCCATCATGCCCTCGATGATCGAAAGATCGGCATCCGCTGCGGCGCGAGCAAATAGTTTTCGGTTCAATGTCGCGCCCAGCATCCACCCGTCCAAATTGCGCGATGGCCGACCGGTGACCGCAGTGTGATGTCCAGGGTCGATAAAGTCGGGGCCGGCCTTGAACGCCTGTACTCGACGTCCACGCGTATTCAATGCCGCCAGCAGCGCCAACGTGACCGTCGTCTTCCCGACTCCGGAATGCGTCCCGGCAATGACAAGACGGGGATATTTCATCAGAACCACTCTTAAAGCATTACTCGAACGCCGCCATAGATCGATCGAATCGGCGTGCCGAAGAAGAGAATCTCCTCATACCGCTCATTGAAGAGGTTATCGACGCGACCGTAAACCTGCCACTGTTTCGTGACATCATAGGTGGCCTGCACATTGACGACCCCGAATGCGCCGACCTTTTGCGTATTCTCTAAATCATTGAACCGCGCCCCCACAAACCGATATTCCGCGTTCGTCCGCAGCCTGGGGATGGGCTCATAGCTCGCGATCACGCTCGCCTGATGAAGCGGCCAGCGAGGCAGTCGATGCCCGGTCGAGACATCGCTCGTCTGCGTATAGGTGTATTGCCCTCTCACCTCCAGATTCTTCAAGATCGCATATTGAAACCCCACCTCCACTCCCTGACTTTTAGACTGCTGAATATTCTGAGGGCAAAATCCAAAGGTAAACGGCGGACAGGTAGGCGAGGAGACGTTCAGGATCTGATCCGTGAAGCGATTCCAAAAATAGCCGACGTTGAACCGCAGGCGGTCCTCGAACAGGCTCTGCTCCACGGCAACATCAAGCCCCTTGCTCTTTTCCGGTCGCAGATCGGGGTTCCCGAAATTTTGAAAGAACAGCTCGTTCAACGAGGGCGCCCGGAATCCGGTCGCATAACTGCCGCGCAGTTTTGTGCCGGTCTCCGGAATGAGATAACCGGCGGTCACCCGATAGGTCGTCGCGGCCCCGAACACATTGTAATCGTCTTGGCGTACACCCGCCGTCAGGAGCACTCGCTCTTGGATATTCGCTTGCGCCTCGGCAAACCCGGCATTCGAGGTAAGGATTCGCTTCGGCTGATCGACTCCGAAGGACGTGCCGGCATCCCCCTGTCCATCGCGGAACTGATAGCCGGCCGTCAGCAGCAGAGGCTTGGCGATCTGAATGTTATGCTGCCATTCGAGACGGTGGTTCAAAACTGAAATGTCCGCCGGGAATGGAAAGACGGGGCTGACGGCCCCCGTCATGATATTCCTCTGAAACGTGCCGCTGTCGAACAGGATGCGTTGATCGGTTTGCGCCAGGGTCAGTTTTTGGTTCCACCAGGACGTAATCGGTTGTTCGTACCGGGCACTGAGTGTGAGATTCCGACTGGTCTGGCGGGAGCCGAAGACATCGAAGGCCGTGCCACTGAAGGCACTGTCCAGATTGACGTCCGAATTCCACCACCGGAGACTGAACTCCATGCGACCGTCTCTCGGCAGCATCACGCCGATCTTCGATGAGGCCTGCCAATTATGAAACCCATCCCGTTCATAGGCGCCGCGGCGATAGTTGACGGCGGAGAAATTGCTGGTGTCCCACCGGGAGAGCGAGGCGGAAAAATCAATCGGGCCTTTGGCGCCGCCGACCTGCGCCCCTTCACGAATCGTCGCGAACGAGCCGTATTCCACGAAGGCGCCGGCCGACGGTTTCCCCGCGCCTCTTCGGGTAATGATATTGATCACGCCGCCGATCGCATCAGACCCCCACAGCATGCTTTGCGCCCCTCGAAGAATCTCGATGCGATCGATGTTCTCCGCGGTCAAGTTGGCAAAGTCGAAGATACTATCCGTCGGACTATTCATAATGGTGCCGTCGAGCACCACCATGGTTTGCGAGCTGTTCGCCCCGCGCATCTGGACGGTCGCCAATGTGCCGGGACCGCCGTTCGAAAACGCCGTGACGCCTTGCGCAAATCGCAGCGCGTCGATCACCGTTTTGAGCTTTCGTCGCTGCATGTCTTCGCCGGTAATGACCTCGACGGCACTGGTCACTTGGCTGGCCGGCTGCGGCGTCTTAGTCGCGCTCACGATGACTTCCTCGACCGGAATAGGCTCTTGCTCCTGCGCGCGGCCCGATTCGGAACCGACTATCCAGAGGCACAAGATGAATGCTCCATAAACCGTGGCCCAACGTAACGCATACCGCTTCACATCCCACCTCCCTTATGCTCGAAGGGCTGAGTGGACTCGTTCGACAGCCGGGTCTCCTGACTCGCGGATCATCGTTCACTTGCGCCTTCCCGTCCCTTTCCCTTCTCTTCGCCCGCAGTGCGGGGGAGGGAAGGAGAGGGGGACAGTGGCGAAATGCAAGATCGCTCCCCGCTTACAGTGGCGGCACCGTGATGGTTTTGCACCATCTTCCCCGACGCTGGCGTCCTATCCTCTAATCGCTCCCTCTCCGTTAAAAGCCCGGTTCTCAGATGACCGGGACACCTTGAAGAATGTGGACCTCTTGCTCCATCGACACCATCACGCGTTCCGGCCCGGCAGCGTGACGCGCGGAAGTCCCGAGACCGGATGGGCATCGATCAGAACCTCGCACTGATAGACCGCCTTGAGAGCCTCCGGCCTGATAACCTCCCCGGACAGACCGATGCGATAGACCACGCCGTGATCCAACAGCATGAGGCGGTCACAGTACTGGCTTGCCAAGTTCAAATCATGAGACACCAGCACAACCGTCAATCCGCGGTCTTCATTCAGCCGGCGTAGGATGCGGCAGATGTCCAGTTGATGATGGAGATCCAGAAAGGCCGTTGGTTCATCCAGCAGCAGAATCCGGGGTTCTTGCGCTAACGCGCGCGCGATCATGACGCGTTGGCGCTCCCCGCCCGACACGTCGAAAATCGACCGTGACGCCAAATGCGCGACGTCCATGTCGTCCATCGCCTGCTGCGCCAGATGAAGATCGTCCGGGTCTTCCCAACTGAATCCCACCAGGCTGCCGAACCCACGGCATCGATGATGCGGAAATCGTCCCATGAGCACCGTCTCGGCAATCGTGAATGGAAAAATCTGGTGGCTTTCCTGTGGGACCAGCGCCACCGTACGAGCCACAGCCCCCTGACGAAGAAGCTCCATGTTTTCGCCGAACAGGCGCACTGTCCCGCCCTCCGGGCGAAGCACCTTGCCGAGTACTTTGAGCAGTGAGGTTTTACCCGATCCGTTCGGACCAATCACGCCCATGATTTCTCCCGCCTTCACCTCAAAGGTGAGATGCTTGAGCGCCCAAGCGGCGTCTGGCCGGCTCGTGTCGCGGACCTGGGTACCGGCATGCCGGTATCGAAACATTAGTCCTTCGACACTGAATGCGGACTGATGAGACGACAGCTCGAC
>DATFCE010000443.1:0-5594 GCA_035253365.1 Nitrospiraceae bacterium | reverse complement strand
GCTCGGATGGAGAAGGAGACGGCCGGAATTCGCCGGACACTGGCACAACGGGATGAAATGCTCACGTTCTTGCGGTCGGCGAACGTGAAAGTCGTCTCGTTGTCGGGGTTGGAATCAGCCAAATCGGCGGGCGCCTTTCTTCTGTACGATCGCGAGACCAAAAAGGCGTTTTTCTATGCGTTCAACATGCCGCCGCTTCCGCCGGGAAAGACCTACCAATTGTGGGCGATTGTCGATAAACCGATGAGCGCGGGCGTCTTCGGCACCGACGACGGCCATAAGGGACGGCTGCTTATCCACAGCCTGCCGAACTTCTCAAGCATCACGAAATTCGCCGTTAGTCTCGAACCGGAGGGTGGGCGCCCGCAACCGACCGGCGCCCTGTATCTGGCCGGAAAGATCTGATTTGTCATCCCCACCGGCCTTTCTCCCTACAACTTCTCCAGTTTCATGATGCTGGACAATGTCACCGGTCGAGTTGACGTGGTTGCCGGCTAAATCTGTTCGGGTTTTTTCAGTGTGTGCTATCTTACGCCCGGTGAGAGCATGCCATGGATAAACAGCCGATCCACGCCGGTGTGGGACCGGGCCGCATCGGAGCACTCATTGTTCTTATTGTCGGGTGTCTGAGCGGCTGTACGACTCCCATCAATCACGACCGTCGTCCGCTCGGCGAGCAATTGATTGGAACCAGCCGGCAACAACTCTTCGCCTGTGCCGGGCCACCGCTTCGTGAAATCGGTGCGACCACCGGAGCGGTACTGACGTACTATCGGGAAGCGTCAATGCTGGAAGAGTCGCATGTGTGGTCGAAAGCCAGCAGGCCCGGCATTCACGGGGGTTGCCGGGCCCAGATCCTTATGTCAGATGATCGCGTGAGCGGCGTGGAATACAAACCGGTGCCTGATGCATTGAAGGCAACCGACCAATGTGAAGAAATGTTCCGAGCTTGCGTTCAGTAAAGACCTGGACGCAATACCATCCCTGCCGTCATAGAAGACCATCATGGTGTTTTTCCTTTCTGGAAGCTACCGTCCCGTTGAAGCCTCCATCGCTTCGACGGTCCCGAACCGCCGCTCGGTTGATAAGGGCATGATGGCGCGCGCGATCACCATGCGACAGTGCTGCCGATGACATGGTGCCATCGATCCCTGATCATGACCGTCCTAACCCTGATGGTCTGCATCGGGTGGTTGCTGGGTGAGACCGCGCAGGCCCTAGAAAAGTATGGACGGCCGTTGCCGGCTTTGAACGAGCCGGAAGAAGCCGAGCGGCTCGCGGAGGAATCCTTGTTCGGAGGATATTTCCTGACTGCGGCGTTTGTTTCCAATCCCTCGTTTGCCGCTCGACCCAACAACACCGGTCTGGTCGGTCTTCGCCACATGCTTCATCTGGAGACCGATCTGTATAAACAGTATTTAACCTTTTACACGGACCAGAATTTCTTTTCGGATCGAACCAGAGGGTGGATTGAATTGAGCGAGTGGGACAGCACCTTTGCCCTGACGGGATTGATTGATCGCTTCGGATGGCGCGTGCAATACGAGCGCGATGCGCCGCTCGATTCCAGCGGGCTCAAACAGGTCTATGCCGACACCCTGCTGACAGCCCGATTTGTCGCCGCTCAAGAATCGTCATGGTGGCGCCGCGCCTTCCCGATGCAGAATCTGACCGCGTATGCGGGAGGCGGGTGGCTGTTTCATAACGATAACTATTTCGCTCGGCCGGACAACACCGGCCGCGCGCTCTTTCGCTATGTCGCGCACGCCGATCTGGATCTCTACCAGAATAGGATCGTGCTGTACGGCGACATGAATTTCTTTACGGACCGCGAGAAGGGCGACAAGGTGAGTCCGAGCGAGCTGGACTGGATCGTCGGTCTTGCCGTTCGTTGGCGAGATATGGAGCTGAGCGTCTATCGCGAGCAAGATCAGCCGTTGGACCGTCCGGGTCTCGTGCAACAGTATGTCGCCGTCCAGGTCCGCATGGCGTTCGATGTGGCCAAGCGGGAAATTCGACGATTCGTGGGACGTTGAAGGCATTCTCTGTCCGTGCCGATAGTTGAAGAGACAATGAAGGGCTTACTCCTAGCCGGAGGCTATGATAAGATACCGCCCGCTTTGCGCCGGACCATCCCTCGGCGCAGACCATACAATAGACGGGCAACCATGACGTTCATCACCGATCGAGACATTGAATTCATGCAGATGGCGCTGGATAAAGCCAGGCTGGCTCCCGCCTTGGGTGAAGTCCCTATCGCCGCTGTCATCGTGAAGGATGGTCGCGTCTTAGCGCAGGTCCACAATTTTCGTGAAGTGTGGCAGGACCCGACCGCCCATGCAGAAGTGGTGGCAATTCGCGAAGTCGCCAACCGTCTCCGCACGTGGCGCCTCACCGGCACGACTATGTATGTGACCGTCGAGCCCTGTTCCATGTGCGCGGGCGCGATTATCCAGGCCCGT
Source organism: Nitrospiraceae bacterium (assembly GCA_035253365.1). Lineage (GTDB taxonomy): Bacteria > Nitrospirota > Nitrospiria > Nitrospirales > Nitrospiraceae > DATFCE01. Next base: position 3,132 of record DATFCE010000443.1, on the reverse strand, counting down.
ATTTCCCGGCTGGTGTTTGGGGCGAAAGATCCCAAGGCCGGCGCGTGTGGGTCGGTCTTCAATCTGCCGAGCGAACGGCGCCTCAACCACCGGGTGGCCGTCTGCGGTGGCGTGCTGGAACGAGAAAGCCAGGAACTGATGCAGACGTTCTTCCGCGGCCTGCGGATAGACGTCAGTGAACGGACAGGACTGTAATCGTTAATACGCATTGGTGAACAGCTCATCGTTAAATGAAGACATAGTTCTAACGTGTCTTGCGATTAACGTTTAACGAGTAACGTTGTACGTCTTTGAGGAAGGAGAGGTGCGAGAGTGGACGAATCGGCCGGTCTCGAAAACCGGAGTCCGGGCAACTGGACCGTGGGTTCGAATCCCACCCTCTCCGCCATGAGAGCAGCGGCTTCCTGATACGCTATGGAGCTATGTGAGAATGTTAGCGACACATAGAGGGTGGAATTCGAACGGGGGGTACGTGGGGGGTGTGCCCCCTGCGTGGGGGGAGTATGCGAGGGGGCTGGCCACCTCTGCAGGAGCGCAAAAACGAAACACCTTTGCGCGACTTCGAATGCCCACCCTCTCCGCCAGGCCAAGCTCGTTAGTGCCGGCCTATCTATGTAGGCCGGATAAAAACCTCCAGTGTGCCTTCTTAATAAGCACCAACTCATCTCTCTATGACGGCGGGATAAGCCCCTCCAATACTGGCATTCTTTTCTTATAACGGGCAGGATTCTGAATAACCGAGTTACGGCTTTGCCTTGGCGGCAAACACCGTGGCATCGCACGCGATGTACTTGATCTGTTTCATGGGAATGATGGTGACTTCTTTCGCAGTGTCGACTTCCAAGACTTCCATGTCGTCGCTGATCGTATGCCGTATAGCGTCCTTGACCAATAGTTCTTGATTATCCGTAAAGACCACTTTGACCCAGTAGACCACGAGTCACCTCACTATCATCAAGGCAAGCCTGGCAAGGGAGTCTACTGGATCGGATCAGACGGGGCAAGGCTTCTTTGCGGTGCCCAGGCGCCCACTCATGCTAGCGTGTAGTACCTTCCCTGCAATACGCCATCTTGCGTCGATCCGAACGCTTCGGTACAGTGAAGAAAGGATGAAGAACGGAGGAACAGCGATGAAGATGCGGATCGGTCTCATTCTGATTGTACTCGTATGGTTGTGCGCCGATAACAGCTTTGCCCGTCGAGAATCCTTTACGGCAGAGCAGAAAGAGAAATTGGGGAAAATTGAACGCGTGCTCGTCGAGGTGCTCGCCATTACGGATAAAGGGTCGCAGGATCCCGGACCATTGTCGGACACCGTCGTCAAACGTATACAATCCCTCGGGTACACCGTGGTCACGGACCCGGCTCAGCCGCATGATGTAGTCCTGCGGGTCAAATGCGAACAGCAAAAGGTCTGGGAAGGCGTATCCCGTTCAGGCAGCGATGCGGATCAGCCTGATTCTCCTCTGAGGGTTTGGAAAGGTCCGGCTTGCCAAATTCTCTATCTATTGGATGGTAAAAAGATGGGATGGCACAAAGAGGTCAGGACGGATTTTCAGGATGCGCGGCAAGCCGCTGCAGCGGCGCAAGGCGGCGATCCCGGCGCATATGCGTTGGCGCGGTTGAACGAACGCCTTCAGCAGTACTCGTTTCCGATTTTTCTGGCGGCTGAATGGGGACAGGAAGAGAGACTGCTCAAAGCCTTGGATGATCCGGCGACGGAGTCGGCTGAGAAGGTGAAAATCATTAACCTGTTGGGTGAGATCTTTGCCATCGAAGCGGTCCCGCGCCTCATCACCGCGCTCAAAGACCCGGACACGAACATTGCGAAGGCAGCGGCCGTGGCGTTGGGGAATATCGGTAATAAGCAAGGCATCACAGCATTGACCGATGTCTTGAAAACCGGGCAGCCCGAACTTCAAGCTGCGGCGGCGAAAGGGTTGGGGCAGGCGGGCGCCCTCCATGGTGATTTTTCCATCATCCCGCCGCTCCTCGACGCCTTAAAGACCGACGACCTGACGGTCAAAACCGAGGTGGTTTGGGCACTGGGCAAATTACCGGATAAGCGCACCGCTGAGGTGCTATATGCCCTGAACCGATCGCTCCCGAATACCCGGGGCACGGAGCAGGAAACCCAGGAAAAGAAATTACGGGAAGCCATCAATTGGAGCTTAAAACAGGTGGACACATTCGACCAAGGCCACGGCAATTGACGGCAAAGTCACCTGAGCCGCCAAGCTTTACAGAGGCCGGATCGTTGATGGCGGTGCGCTGATCGATCTTTCCATCGTTGGGCAGGCTGACGGAGGTAAGCGAGTCGGTGGATCGGTTTCGCCATAGACATAGAGAGCCACGGCCTTGGCGAGATTCGACGTCAGTTCCTGCTGCATGACCCGCATGGCTTTGGAGCGTGCCTCAGTCGAGGTGACATGCCCTTCTTTTCCTCCGATCGACACCGCCCCGACCAACCGTTGCGTCTCGATTTCAAGAATCACGAAGTCACTGCACCAGCGCACGTACCGGAAGCGCGGATCGGGCACAGAAACGTCCCAAAGCCGAACGGCGCCTTTGACCAGAAGCTGAGGCATGGGGCCTGGCGCTGTCTCCTCAATTCCCTGCACTGCGCCGATTTTCTGATCAGTGACCGGCAGTCCTTCTCGAATCAAGCCTTCGATGACGGCTTGCCGGATCAACTCAGGCTGCTCACCGATGACCTCGACGCCGACCATCAGGTTTGCGGCAAGGAAATGTTCCAACTCTGCCGTTAATTCCGGCACGCGATGAACCGGGTCCACTCCTTGTCCGCTCGGCCTCATCACGCGGAGGTCGCTGTTGTAGGCTTCCCGGACAATCAGGTTTTTTATCGCACGTTTGAGGTTCCGCGCCTTTGCCAATTTGTCCTGTGTCTGCCGTGACTCCGTGATTTCCGTTTCGACGGCACGATCCAACTCTGCGATCTGCTCCTTCAAAGCCGTGGCGGCTTGCGCCCGATGCGACCCGGCGAGCGCGTAGTACAGTCCGGTCTTCCGATCATGCCATGAATCGATAATCCGGACATTCTCCAAGATCTTGTCGGTCGAAACTTTGGTCACGCGATCCAAGCTCAGACTCCGCTCGGTATTCGGCTGACCG
>DATFCE010000442.1:0-13982 GCA_035253365.1 Nitrospiraceae bacterium | reverse complement strand
CGGGCCGTCGAGAAGAAGGATTACACCGAGATCGACCGACTGCTGGAGCTCCTGCGCCATCCCTACGCCGAGCAGCCGGAGATGGAGCACTATGCCGCCCCGCCGCCGAATTGGGGGAAGCATATCATTATCAGTTGCTCCTCATAATAGGAAAGACCTATGCTGTTTCATATCGTGGCCGACTATGGAAACGGTGATCTGGCCTTTGCCGAGGTGATTCAGCGCATTAAAATCCATCTGCCGGATGCCGAGCCGGTTCTTACTCCGGTGCCGGCTTTCTGTACATTGGCGGCCGGCTTTTGCATTGCGCAATTGGGATTGAACGAAGCCCCTCCCGGCACGATCATCTACCATAACGTCGCCCCGCGGGAGGACAGTGAAGAGGTGCGACAGGGAAACGCCGGCGAGCGCCTGAGCTATGCACGGTTGCCGACCGGGGTGCGGGTCATCGGCGTGAACGCCGGCTATGCACTGTCGTTCGTGCGCCATGAAGCCGAGAAGTTGCGCTGGGCTTCGGCGCCGGCTGAGGGTTCTCAATTTCGATCGCGCGACCTTTTTCCACAAGCGGCCGCGGCGATTGCCTTAGGTCGGCCTCAGGCACTGGCCGAAGACATGGCACACGAAGATATTCCCGACGTTCCGGCAAACCGGATTGCCTACATCGATGGGTACGGCAATCTGAAGACGACCATTCGTTTTGATCCGAGCGTCCATAAAGCGGGCACGACTGTGCGAGTCCGCATCAATGACGTGGAGCAAGCCGCCACGGTCAGCGACGGCACATTCGCCGTCGAACATGGACAAATGGCGTTCGCACCGGGCAGCAGCGGATGGACGACGCGGGGCCATGGCGAGCTTCGTTGGATTGAACTCTTTCATCGTGGTGGAAGCGCGTGGGAGGTCTTCAGGCGGCCGGCGATCGGGGCGGTGCTACAGGTTGAGTGATGGCGATCGCGTCTCTGGAATCAGTCTACTGAAGGTCAGCGAACAGCCACGGCGTTTGGGCCTGCCGCCGTGCTTCATAGCTGGAGATTTCTACTTCATGCTTTAAGCTGAGGCCGATCGAATCAAGGCCCTTCAGGAGACAGTCTTTCCGAAACGGATCGATCCCGAAGCGATAGCGTGTTCCTTCCGGCGTGGTGATGGTCTGAGCGGCGAGATCGACGGTGAGCTGATACCCTTCCTTCGCGGTACCGTCAAAGAGCGTCTGGACTTCGGCCGATGTCAACACGACCGGCAGAATGCCGTTCTGGAAGCAGTTGTTGTAAAAGATGTCGGCGAAGCTTGGCGCGATGATGCAGCGAAAGCCCTGATCCAAGAGGGCCCATGGTGCATGCTCGCGTGACGAGCCGGAGCCGAAGTTTTCACGCGCCAGCAAGATGGTCGCATCTCGGTAGCGGGGTTGATTCAGGAAAAAATCCGGATCCGGCGAGCCGTCTTTCCGCCTTCGCCAATCGAAAAACAAGCCCTCGCGGAGCCCGGTTCGCTTGATCGTCTTGAGGAATTGCTTCGGGATGATCTGGTCGGTATCGACGTTCACTCGATCCAGCGGCGCGACGATCCCGGTCAATTGAGTAAAAGCCTGCATTAGCAATGGTTCTTTCTTCCTGATTTTAGACAAAAATCACGAGGGCGCTCAAAAACGTCTTCCAGCAAGGCCGCAAGGAGCTTGGACCCCGGAGCGTACATTCGGAGGGTACGTGAGGAGTCCGAGCGACTGAGAACGCCGCTGGAGGCGTTTTTCAGCGCCCTGCTAAGACCAGTGGCGTATATCCACAAAATGTCCTTCCACCGCCGCCGCAACCGCCATGGCCGGGGAAACAAGATGCGTCCGACCGCCCTTTCCCTGCCGTCCTTCGAAATTCCGATTGCTGGTCGAGGCGCAGCGTTCGCCGGGTTGCAGCACGTCGGCGTTCATGGCCAGACACATACTGCATCCCGCCTCCCGCCACTCGAAGCCCGCTTCCTTGAAGATCACATCGAGCCCTTCCTCTTCCGCCTGCTTCTTCACAAGCCCGGACCCCGGGACGACGAGCGCGTGCACGGTGGAGGCCACTTTCCTGCCTTTCGCATACCGCGCCGCCAGCCGAAGGTCTTCAATACGTGAGTTGGTGCACGAACCGATGAAGACCTTATCAAGCGTGATCTGTGTAATCGGCGTACCGGGAACCAAGGCCATATATTGCAGTGCATGCTGTGTCGCGTCGCGCGATCGCTCATCCGGTATCTCGCGCGGGTCGGGCACCGTCCCGTCGATGCCGGTCACCATGCCAGGGTTCGTGCCCCATGTCACTTGGGGGGGAATCTCCTCGGCGCGAAGCTCTACGGTTCGATCGTAGGGAGCGCCGGGGTCCGTCGCCAATTGACGCCACGCTTTGACGGCGCGGTCGAACAGCTCGCCTTGGGGCGCCATCGGGCGTCCCTTGATATAGGCAAACGTGGTTTCATCGGGCGCGATCATGCCCGCGCGCGCGCCCGCTTCGATCGACATGTTGCACAAGGTCATCCGTCCTTCCATCGACAGCGCGCGTATGGCGGAGCCGGCGTACTCGATGACGTACCCCGTTGCGCCGGCCGTGCCGATCTTGCCGATAATCGCCAGAATGATGTCCTTCGCGGAACACCAGTCCGACAGCGCGCCGTTCACGCGCACGACCATGGTCTTGGGACGGCTTTGTAACAAACACTGGGTGGCGAGGACATGCTCCACTTCGCTGGTGCCGATCCCGAAGGCCAGCGCGCCGAACGCCCCATGCGTGGAGGTGTGGGAATCTCCGCAGACGATCGTCATGCCGGGCAGCGTGAAGCCCTGTTCAGGTCCGATCACATGCACGATGCCTTGGCGCACATCGTTCATGCCGAAGAGCGTGATCCCGAACTCTCGGCAATTCTCTTCCAGCGTGCGAATCTGCGTGGCGCTGACTTCGTCGACAATCGGCAGGCGGCGGTCGGTCGTCGGAACGTTATGATCCGGGACGGCGAGGGTCGCGCGTGGGCGACGCGGTTTGCGGCCGGCCAGTTTGAGCCCTTCAAAGGCCTGCGGCGAGGTCACCTCGTGCACGAGGTGGCGATCAATATAGAGGAGCGTCGTGCCGTCCGCTTCGCGCACGACATGGGTATCCCAGATTTTGTCGAAGAGAGTTTTTGCCGACATCGCAGCCTCGAATTGTCGAATGGGAATTGCAGAGAGGATCAGTATAGCAGCTTCGAAGTTCGTTCTGAAAGCCGTGGAAGATCTCGGTGCAGACGGACGGCGGTGTGAGCGCCCCCTACGGCGTCAAGACGGGGTCCACCATTGCCGCCCATCCCGCTCCAGTAACCTATCGGCCTCGGGCGGCCCCCACGTGCCGGCAGGATAGATCGGCACCCCGCCGGGAGGAAGGGAGGCCCACACATCCAGAATGGGCTGCATGGTGCTCCATCCGACTTCCACATTGTCGGCCCGCTGAAAAAGCGTGGCGTCCCCGGCGAGACAATCGTACAGGAGCGTTTCGTAGCCCGTGCTCGGCGCGCCGCCGAAATATTTTGAATAGTGGAAGTCCATATCCACGGTGCCGACGTGCACGCGAGGACCGGGCACTTTGGCGTCGAACCGCAGTGAAATGCCTTCATCGGGTTGAATGCGGATAATCAGGACATTCGGATCGAGGTGTTCGACGCCTGTCTTGCGAAACAGCATGAACGGGGCGGGTTTGAATTGAATCACGATCTCGCTGACTCGCTTGGTCATGCGTTTGCCGGTGCGCAAATAAAACGGCACGTCCGCCCACCGCCAGCTATCGATGAGCAGCTTCATGGCGACATACGTCTCGGTATTGGAAGTGGACCGGACACCCGACTCTTCGCGGTATGCCGGCACGCGAGCGCCGTCGATGATGCCGTCACCGTATTGACCCGCGACCGTGGACCGCAAGACCTCGACCGGATGCAGCGGCAGGACAGCGCGCAGCACTTTCGCCTTTTCATCGCGCACGGCATCGGCCGCGAAGGAGTTAGGAGGTTCCATCGCGATAAACGACACGAGCTGCAGCAGATGGTTGGGCACCATGTCCCGCAACGCGCCGGCTTCTTCATAATAATGGCCGCGGTGCTCCACGCCGAGGCTTTCGGCCACGGTGATCTGCACGTGATCGATGTAGCGACGGTTCCAGACCGGTTCGAAAATACCGTTGGCGAAACGGAAGACTAAAATATTCTGAACGGTTTCCTTCCCGAGATAGTGATCGATTCGATAAATCTGATCCTCCTCGAGCACCTGCCGCAGCTCTCGATTCAGCAACCGAGCCGAATCCAGATCGTGGCCGAACGGTTTTTCGATGACGACTCGGCGCCACGCGCCGTTTGGCTGGATCGTCAGACCATGCGCGCCCAACTGCCGGACGATTTCGCAAAAAAAGCTGGGGGCCGTGGCCAAATAGTAGAGATAATTGCCGCCGGTCCCGTGCGTCTTGCTCACATCGGCGAGCGCTTGCTCAAGTCGCTTGAACGCGTCCGGATCGCGAAAATCACCGGTGACGTAATACAAGCGCTCGCGCACCCACTCCCATACCGAGTCGTCGACGGGGCCGGTCGCGTAGTTGCGAATCTCCTCGCTGAGCTTGCGGCGATACTCGCCGGTCGTCATCTCGGTTCGGGCAAGGCCGATCACCGCAAACTCGTCGGGAAGATAGTGCTCCGCGGCCAGGTTATAGAGAGAGGGAATGAGTTTGCGCTTGGTGAGGTCGCCGTCGCCACCGAAGACGACCATGATACTGCGCGATGGCGTGTGCATGACTGAGCCTCAAAACTGCTATCGTCTGCTACTCGATTCTATCAGGATTCCGATAATGGTGCAGACGGCCTATGTCCGACAGCGCGCGACGGTCAGGGCGCTCACGCGGTAGATCCGTCTACGCGGTGCGGTTTGGAGAAGCAGATCATGTCCATGCGATTGTAATGATCCGGCATGAGCGATTCGGGACGATAGCCCAGGTTCAGGAACAGAGCCACGTTGCGCGATGTCCGCAACATCGTGCACACATAGAGCTTATGGGCATTGGTGACCAGCCGTTCGACCTCCCGCATCAACGCTTTGCCGATGCCGCGATGTTGAATGTCCGGGCGCACGGACAGCAACCGGATAACGCACACGCCGCCGACGGTCCAAAAGCGCACCGAGCCGGCGACCTTCCCGTCCCACTCGGCGACCAGAATGTTCTTTTCCTGCGCATCCCGCGCGAGGCTCTCGATCGTTTCACTGGTCCACCCGGTGGCCTTGTAGACGCCGGTATACTCGCCAAAGGCCGCGCGCTGGATGTCCAAAATCCCGGAGAAGTCTTGCTCGGTCGCCGGTCTGATCGTCACCATGGATACGTCATAACGACTTATGAGCCGTTTCGCAAGCCGGATTCGATTGATGTCGCGTCGATCGTTCGTGCTGGATGTGCCGCCATGTCGCTGGTAAAGTCTGTGAACGGAGTTAATCACATGGTGCAGGGTCATTCGTCTGCGGGTCCGAAGTCTGACGGGCCTCATTTTGCGCTGCGGTTGTCGAGCTTCATCTTGATGAGTTTCGTTCTAGGTCTATTCAATGGCTGTGGAGGGCCCAAAGAACACCGCTTGGAAACGACTGAAAAGTACGTCGTGATCGCCGACAAATCCGATACCGGGGCCGCTTTGTACAACAACCGGGGTGCCGCCAAGATGATCAACGGCGATGTGCGAGGGGCCCTCGCCGATTTCGCCCAGGCGGTCGAACGGAATCCCAAGGCGGCCGAATACCATGAAAACCTGGCGTGGGCGCAAGCGGAACTGGGGGAATATGCCAAGGCGCTTGAAACCCTCGATGAGACGATCCGGCTGGATTCCGATAATGCAGAGACCTATTGGAAGCGTGGATTCGTGATGGGCCAATTGGGAAAATACCAGGCGGCCATTCAGGATTTGACCAAGGCGCTGTCGCTCGACCCCAAGTCCGCGAAGGCGTATGGCGCTCGCGGCTGGGCCAAAGCCACGCTTCGTGATTGGGATGGCGCGATGGTCGACATGACCGAAGCGATCGCGTTGGCTCCGAATGACCCCGCGGGTTATCAGAATCGAGGCTACGCCCGGTCCCGCAGCGGACAGGCGGAGGGAGCGGTGGCTGATTACACGCGAGCCATCCAGCTCAATCCGCAAGACCCTTCGCTCTACGTCATGCGGGCAGAGGCCAAAGCAGACCTATCCGATCGGGAGGGGGCATTGGAGGACTTGGCCCGTGCAATCAGCAATCAGCCCGACTTGGCTCAGGCCTACCAGGTCCGTGGGCGGGTGAAACGGCGGTTCCACGATGAGCAGGGAGCACGCGAGGATTTCGACAAGGCGATCAGCCTCGACCCCACGCTCCGTAAAGAGAAACCATAAGCGGCGCGCGAGCCTGCGCGCTATGCGCGGAGTGTCAGATCAAAACGGCAGAGAGGGGCGTCACGGTCATAGTCGGATCGCGGATGTTCCATCGACACAATCACCCGTTCGCGTTCCGCGTGCGGAATCTTGTTGAGGATGAAATCTTTTGCCTGATAGGGATCTCCGGCGAAGTACATCTGCGTGATGAGCTCGTGGAAGTCGGGGTGAGTGATCTTGAAGTGAATATGGGGCGGCCGTGTCCAGTCGGGCTCCGCTTGATACGCGCCCGGCTTGATCGTCTTAAAGAGGTATCGGCCGTCTCGTTCCGTGACGTACTTGCCCCAATACTGAAAATGAGGGTCAAGCGGCGCGGTGTTGCCATTATCCCGCGGATGATGGTATCGGCCATTCTCTGAGGCTTGCCAAATTTCGATCACGGCGCCCATAATCGGGCGACAGCCCTCATCGCGAACTTGCCCCATGACATAGATCATTTGGCCTTTGGCCCGGCCTGTCTGCCCGCGGACGTGCGTGAGATCGTTGTCCTTGTCGAGCATGGCCTCGAGTTGCTTGCGCGGCGGGTAATATGGTCCTTCCGTCTGACGCGGCGTCGGCAGGCATTGCGCCATCGCACGGGTCCACGGAGCCGCGGTCAACCCCATACCAGCGAAGCTCACTACGGCGAGCAGCAGGCCGCGTCGCGAGAGGAGAGGCATGGCAATTATCCCTTCACGACGAATGTTTGAAGTAAGCCGGCATCATAAGGGGGCCCGATCTTATCGTGCCTACCGGGCGAGCTTTTGGAGGTGCTGGGTCAGCTTAAGATTCTCCGAATAGTCCACCGGGCAGTCGATCACCACCGGCCGGTCCGATGACAACGCTGTCGCCAGGCAGGGTTGTAGCTCGGAAAGTTCGGACACCCGCAGGCCGAGCGCACCGAAGCTTTCCGCCAACTTTGTCAGATCGGGATTGCCGAACGCCACAGCCGCCGGCCGGCCGAATTTGAGCATTTGATTCCAACGAATGACGCCGTAGCTATCGTCACGCCACACCAGGATGACGAGCGGCGTCTGATAGCGTACGGCGGTTTCCAGTTCCTGCACGTTCATCAAAAAGCCGCCGTCGCCTGTCACGGTCACGACCTTCCGATCCGGAAAGGCAAGTTTGGCGGCAACGGCGCCGGGCAGGCCGATGCCCATGGATGCAAATCCGTTCGAAATCACGCAGGTGTTCGGATTCTCGCATGGGAACAGCCGGGCCATCCACAGTTTGTGCGCACCCACGTCGCAGACGACGAGATCGTCAGGATTCAAGACCGCCCGCAGACCGCGAATGATATCCTGAGGACGAAGCGGACCGCGCGTCTTCTCGCCGCGATGCTCTTCCTCGAATCCATTCATGAGCCGTTCACGTTGGTGTCCGGCCCATTGCTCGTTGAACGAGGTCAGGCCCGCGCCGATGGCTTCCAGCGACAGGGCGAGGTCGCCGAGCACGCCCACATCGACGATGTAATGCGCATCGACTTCGGCCGGCGCGACATCCACGTGCACCAGGCGCTTGTCGCGGTGAGGATTCCAAAAGCACGGCGCATACTCGACAAAATCATACCCGATCGCAATCACGACATCGGCCTGTTCCATCGCCACATGAGAATAATCATGCCAGCGAAACCCAATCGTGTAGAGCGAGAGCGGATCACGATCGGGAAGGATGCCTTTCCCCATGAACGTGTGGACCACCGGAATGCGCAAATGCCGGGCAAACCGCCGCACCGCTTCATGCGCCCGGTGCCGGACCACGCCGTTTCCAGCCAGGATCAAGGGGCGATGAGCCTTTCCGATCACTTCAATCGCGCGCGTGAGTTGGGCGTGAAGCGGCTCTGCGAGAGGCGGGCTTTGGACACGGAGCGGAGTATTCAAATCCAACGGACCAAGCCGGGCCCGCGCCACGTTTTCCGGCAACTCCAGATGCGTTGCGCCGGGCTTATCGGCCTGCGCGATTTTGAAGGCTTTACGGACAGCTTCGGGGATAATCGCCGGCGACGAGACCTGTGCCTGCCATTTGGTGACCGGTTTGAACAGGCTGATGACGTCGATGAATTGATGCGATTCCTTGTGCATGCGATCCAGAGAGGCCTGTCCGGTGAGGCTCACCAGTGGCGCATGGTCCATATTGGCATCGGCCACGCCCGTAAGCAGGTTCGTTGCGCCGGGTCCCAAGGTGGAGAAGCACACGCCGGCTTGTCCGGTCAATCGCCCATAGACATCCGCCATAAAGGCCGCGCCTACCTCATGCCGGACTGTGATGAGACGAATGCGGGAATCCAAAAGCGCCTCGGTAAATTCGAGGGTCTCTTCTCCCGGTAAGCCGAAGAGCCAGCGCACCCCTTCCTGTTCAAGACAACGGACGAGAAGCTCTGATGCCTTCATGCTGGTTCCTGATCAACCGTGATGCCGGTTCACTATCCGACCATGCCCTGGTGCGCGTCAAGTGGCCGGGAGTAAGGAAGCCCTCTTCCAGGTGTTCATGCAAACTCTAGCGAGACGAGGAGTGTCAGGCAGCCGGTATGAGGCCTACGTAGCCGACGATCGTGAGAGGAGATTTTTATCGACATTCCGCCGGCGTTTCTCGGTGTGCTGAACTCATGACGAAATGGACCCCGATCGCATGCGTGGCCATGTAAGAGGACAGGGCGTAGAGAAACGTGGCCACCCCGGCCATCTCCAATCCTTCCTCCACCATTACCAGCATGGCATAGACAAGATTTTCCTTTCCGTAATGGAAATCGTGTTTGGCGCCTACAAGCTCGATGCCGAGGGCCCCTCCGACATATAAAATTCCCGCGATGATGAACAGACGACGAGTATCGGACGGGAGAGCGACAAGAAAACGAAAAAACGCCATGGAGACAATCAACACGAACAGGCCGCCCGCGATCACCCACGGATAAAACAGATACCCGGTGGCCCGATCCGCGGGAATCAACATCTCGATCATCTCGTGAATGCTGGCGGCTTCGTCCAGCGACAGATAGAGAAAGATCCCGGCCAACACAAGCCAGTGAAAGGCATGGCGATCATGCGAGCGCTTTTTGGTCAGTCCGATTAAGGCGAGCAAGAACGAACAAGCGAGAAGTGTGAACGAAGCAAACCAGGACGAAATGTTGTTTTCGCCGCCGAGATCGAACAAGCGAAGAAACCCAAATTGGTAATCGTGCCCATGCCCATAAAACATGTATTGCGTAAAGATATGGCCGCCAATCAATCCTACAATGACCACGGCCAGAAGCATGGCAATCTTTTTAGGGAATACCACGAGGGTCATGCAGGCACTATAGCACAGCTTTCACGGCGAGGTAGGTGCCAATGTAAATAGCATAGATACGTATTGGTTGTGCCGGAATCAACGAACTGAAGATCAAGTACGAATTCGGCGTGGGGCGGCGTAGTGTTCGACGTCCCAGTTTGCGATACAAAAGGCGTCCTTTAGGTGTGATGCGATATACGAGGACAAGGCGTGAATGAATATGACGATCCCGAACATTTCACATCCCTCTTCTGCGGCGACGATGAGCGAAAAGGTTAAGCCTTGATAGCCGTAGACGGTGTCAAACTTCGCACTGAGCATCTCAATTCCCAATGCGCCGACGACATAGACGGCGCCTCCAAGAAGGAACAACCGCCGCGTGCTGATCGGGAGGTGGGCTAGGAAGCGGAGATTCATGAGCAAGACGGACAGACCGAACAAGCTTCCAGGAATGACCCACGCATAATACAGATAGCCCGACGTATAACGTGGGATGGCGGAACGGATGGGATAGATCGCCATCTCATGGATGCTGGCGGCTTCATCGATGGAGAGATAAAGAAAAATCGCTGAAAGCGCCAGCCAGTGAAATGCATAACGATCACCGTCCCGCTTTTTGGAGAACCCGATGATCAACAGTAAGAAAGAAGCGAGCAGTAGGGCCGACGAGGAGTACCAAGATGGAAGATTATTCTCTTCATCGACGTCAACCAATCGAGTAAGATTTGAGATATCGTATCCGAGAAAGGTCACCGTCTTCGCGGCAACGTGCCCGAGGAGAAGGCTCGCCACGATTATGACCAGGCATTGGGTCAATTTTTTAGGAACAAGGGTCATCGTCTTCAACAGGGATCGAGATTGGATAGACCGCCATGATAATAAGTAAGGATAGCAAACGTATCTATACTCCTAAGGGCGATAAATAATATTTCACGAGCGAATGCGCACGCGCAGGCAGTGCGGAAACGCTCTAACGCTTTATGATGCTGACTGTCCCAGCTGAGCCCATGCAGGTGAAAAGCAAAGCCGTTGAAGTGCAGAGTCTCTCACGCCAGGAAGGATAACGCGACATCATGAGCATGGTTGATCGTGATGAAGTCGCCGATCTCGTTCTCACCCGGATCCGCGCAAGCGGCGCGGAGTATGGGGATCTTCGCGTGCTGTACAGCATGACCGAGGTCGTACGCGGGGAAGACCGGCGGATCGCCGGCATCTACAACAATCATGACAGCGGATTCGGCGTGCGGGTCCTCTATCGCGGCGCGTGGGGATTTGCCGCCAGCTCCATCTTGACGGCGGGCGAAGTCATGCGGGTGACCGATCTGGCCGTAGACATCGCCAAAGGTACACGCCGGCTGATGGCGGATCCCGTGCGGCTGTGCCCCGAGCCGATTCACACGGATGCCGTGGTCACGCCGTATCGCATCGACCCGATGACCGTGCCGCTCGGAGAGAAGACCCGCCTGCTGCTCGAGACGATGGACGTGTTGCACCGGCAGGCCGGCATCGCGCGGAGCCATGCCAACCTCTGGGCCCGACGCGACCAAAAGCTTTTTGCTTCAACCGAAGGGTCGAAGATTCAATTCGACCTTCTGGCCGTCCATGGAGAATTCGGCGCGACCGCAGTTCATGATGGCCGCTTTGCCTCGCGCGAATTCAATACACCGCATTTGCGCACGGGATACGAGCTGATCGAAGATGCTCAGTTTCTCCGGGGAGCTCCTCAAATTGCGGCTGAAGCGGTGGAAAAAGTCATGGCTCCGCAGGTCGAGGCCGGCCGGTACGATCTGGTGCTCGATCCCGAGCATCTGTCGTTGACGATTCACGAATCGTGCGGGCATCCCAGCGAATTGGACCGCGCGCTGGGGTATGAAGCCAATTACGCCGGAACGAGCTTTCTCACCCCGGACAAGCTCGGCACGTTTCACTATGGCTCACCACACGTCAATTTGGTGGCCGACAACACCGAGCCGGAGACTCTGGCCGCCACCGGCTATGACGACGACGGGGTGGATTGCCAGCGGTGGGACGTCATCCGAGAAGGCCGCTTCGTCGGCTACTGCACCAACCGCGAGGTGGCGCCGAAGATCGGCCATTCACGCTCGCGCGGCTCGAATCGCGCCGATAGTTGGGCGTCGGTGCCGATCGTCCGCATCGCGAACATCGGACTGGAACCCGGCACATCGAGGTTGGACGACATGATCGCCGATGTCCGCCGCGGCATTTATATCGAAGGCCATGGCTCCTTCAGCATCGATCAGCAGCGATACAATTTTCAGTTCGGCGGCGATGCCTTTTGGCTGATTGAAAACGGCAAGCGGACGCACATGCTGCGGGAGGTGATTTATCACGGCATCACGCCCGAATTCTGGAAAAGCTGCGATGCCGTGGCCGATGCGTCCCATCGCCGTCGCTTCGGCTTTATCACGTGCGGCAAAGGACAGCCCGGCCAGTCGGGCTGGATGACGCACGCCGCCGCGCCCGCCCGGTTCCGTGGCATCAATGTGATTCGCGGAGAGTCCGGCGTATGACCACCCGGGCTGACGATCACATCGTGCCGCCTGCCGGCGCCGATGGCCTGATCTCCAGCGAGCAGTTTCGGCGCATCGTCGATCGCGTGCTGACACTCTCGCAAGGCCAGCATACCTTCATCGCGCTTCAGGACACTAATACCGGGACCACCCGTGTGGCCAACAATCAGATCGTGCAGAACGTCAACACCCGTCGCCTATCGCTTGCGGTAACGCTGGCGTTCGGGCAACAACATGCCACGGTGACGGTCACCGACTTCGGCGATGAATCGATTGACGCCTTGGTGCGTCGCGCTACCGAGATTGCGCGGCTCTCGCCGGTCGATCCTGAATATGTCCCGCCGCTCTCGCCGCAGGACTATGCCGAGATCCATACCTTGCAGCGCGATACGGCCGGCACGAGCCCAAGCCAGCGCATCGACTTGGCCATTGAAGCCGTGAACCGATGTCAGGCCGAGCACGTGACCGCGGCGGGCATTGTGGCGACGTCGCTGACCGTCGCCGGCGTGGCGGCCGATAGCGGGCTCTTCGCCTATGAACCACGCACTGAAGCGCGCTTCAGCCTCACCGCGATGGCCGGCAATGCGAGCGGATGGGCGGCCAACGTTCATCGATCATTGGATCGGCTTGCCGCACTGGAACGCACTCGTCTTGCGGTCGAAAAAGCCAAACGCTCGGCGAACCCCGCGGAACTACCGCCCGGCCGTTACACGGTCATCCTGGAACCCGCCGCCGTGGCCGGCCTGGTGGGTCCGATGGCCTGGATGCTGGATGCAAAATCGTTTTACAAGCGTACCAGCCCTTTTGCCGGCAAGCTGGGACGCGTGGTCATTGATCAGCGGCTGTCGCTCCTGAATCGGCCTGATCATCCCGGGCTGCTTGGCAACGGCTTCAATGGCGACGGCCTTCCGGCCGATGCGCGGGTCTGGATCGAGAACGGCGTGCTCAAGCAGCTCCGCTACGACCGCTTTACCGCGCAGGAACAGCATGTCTATCCCACGCCCTCGCTGGACGCGCCGGTTCTCTCCGGCATGCTGCCCCGAACGGATACGTTGGGGGAACGGGCCGACGCCAACGCGACTGAAGTCAGCGGTCTTCGCACGGACGAATCCATCGAAGCGTTGATCTCCGGCACCGAACGAGGCATCCTCGTCTCGAATTTCTGGTACATCCGAACGGTCAACCCGACCGATCTGACGCTGACCGGCATGACTCGCGACGGCACCTTTCTGATTGAGGATGGCCGAATTGTTGGACCGGTCGTCAACTTTCGCTGGCATGATAGCCCGTTGCGGGCGTTGACCCAGATCGAGGCCTTCACCGCACCCATGGACGCCGTCTCCAATGAGAACTGGAAGATGCAACTGCCGGCCATGAGGATCCGGGATTTCAACTTCAGCAGCGTGACGCGCTTTTGAGCCCCTCTGCCATCGAGACTGAAAGTTACTCGTTTGACCATCGGACCTCAATTGAGTACCATACCATCACCCGAGAGGTACCTGTCATGAAATTTATTACGGTGCGCGATTTACGAGGACGACCGGGTGAGGTGTGGAGCAGATTGGCGCGCGAACGAGATATTGTCCTGACGTCCAATGGCAAGCCCATTGCCATACTTTCGGCTGTGTCCGAGGAAACTTTGGAGGAGTCGTTGGCTGCCGTCAGGAAAGCCCGAGCTGTTGCCGCCGTCGAAAAGATCCAGTCCTGCTCAGTCGCAGCCGGCACGGACAGGCTGTCGCTTGATAAGATCAATGACGAAATCCATGCGGCACGAAAAACGCG
>DATFCE010000441.1:0-4733 GCA_035253365.1 Nitrospiraceae bacterium | reverse complement strand
ATTCCTTGACCACGACATTACGTTCGATCCCACGTCAAGTCTGGAACGCCAGCAGGATCCCGAATCCATCTCTAATTTTCGAACACCGGCTTTTGAACTCGACAGTGTGTATGGGTCTGGCCGAGCTGCATCGCCGCACCTGTACGATCAGCAATCACCGGGGGCGATGAAACTTCTGGTGGAAGAGATTCCGGGGACCGCGAGTCTGCCACAACGGTTCGATCTACCCCGAAATAGCCAGAACGTGGCGATCATCGGCGATCCCCGAAACGATGAAAACTTAATTGTGTCCCAACTTCACTTGGCGTTTCTGAAATTTCACAATGCGGTGGCGGACCGTGTTCAGGCGGGAGGCATCACCAATCCCAACGACGTGTTTGATGAAGCGCAACGCCTGGTCCGATGGCACTACCAATGGATCATTCTGCACGAATTTCTACCGAAGACCGTCGGGGAATCGCTCTTCCAAGACATTTTGACAAAAGGCCGAAAGATCTACAACTGGCACCATCAGCCGTTTATCCCGGTCGAATTTTCGGTCGCGGCGTACCGATTCGGCCACAGTCAGGTCAGGCCGGGGTATCGAGCCAATTTCAAGGGGGACAGCAGCAATCCCTTTATCAAGTTCATCTTCGACGCAGGCTTGCCTGAGTCCACTGATCCGGATGATCTCAGGGGCGGCAAACGGGCGACGCGGCGGTTTATCGATTGGGGGACGTTCTTTGATCTGGGAGATGGTCAAACAAAACCGAACAAAAAGATCGACACCAAGCTCTCGGCTCCGCTCTTTCATCTGCCGGGTCCGGGGACTCCCCAGTCGCTCGCCCAACGCAATCTATTGCGCCATCTGACGTTCAGCCTGCCCTCCGGACAACGAGTGGCCAAGGCTATGTCGGAAGAGCCCCTTCCGCCTGATGATCTCTCGGATCTCAAGCCGGTGGGGTTGGAAAACAAGACCCCCTTATGGTTCTACATCCTCAGGGAAGCCGATGTGAAAGGGGATGGGAAGCGACTTGGCCCTGTCGGGGGGCGGATCGTGGCGGAGGTGTTCATCGGTCTGCTGCAAGGCGACAAGATGTCGTACCTCAATCAAGATCCGGATTGGGAACCGACGCTGCCGACCGCAGGGAGCGCGCAAGACTTCAAGATGGCGGACCTCCTTCGATTCGCTGGAGTGGTTCATCCCATCTAGCGGACCGTTGCGCTTGACGCATGCACGGGAGGGGCAATGCCCCTCCCGCTGTCTCGCTTGCTCAGCGCTCCTCCGTTCGCGCGTGTCCCCTGATACCGTGGGCCTCCACACCTGCTCATCTCACCATGCATACGTGGTTTTCGTGTAGGCGTTCTCCGGATTGATCTCACCTCCGTCCTTCACTAGACTGCGCGACATTCTAGCCAAAGGGGGGATGATGCTCAGATTGCTTGCACTAGGGGTTTATCTTGTGATCATGTTGGGGGAAACTTCGCTCGCGATTCCGACTTTTGCTGCGTCGTACTATTTGACAGATCCCGGCAATGGTCGGCCTTTTGCCTGGCCGGATCAGAATCCCGCCACGCCGCAGACTGATGTGTATTACGATTTCCGTCCGGCGATCGACGGAATGCCCAATTCCATCACACCGAGCCAACAGGGAACGGTGGCCCAGGCATTTGACCTCTGGAGCCATGCGGGCAATCTCAGCTTCATGCGCAACGAAACAGCTTCAGCCGAGTCCATTATCAATATTGGGGTCGGGTACATTGATGGACCCTGGCAGACCATTGGGCGTGGCGGAGCCGTCTTTCATCAAAATGACGCCTGGGGTATTCGGAGCATCAGCCAGGGAGTGGTTCTTTTCGATGCGGAAAATTGGGATCTCCTCGTCGGAAACGGTAACCCTCCCGGCACCGTAGATTTTCTCACCGTGGCGGCTCACGAGATCGGACATGCCTTGGGATTGGGGCATACCGATGCGCTTCCTGAAATCGATCTCATGGATAGTGTGTATCATGGAGAGCTGACCCAACCCTCGCCCAATGATAGCGCGCTGATCCAATCAATTTATGGAGCTCCGATTGGACCTCCCACCCTCATCACATCGGCGCTTGCTCAAGGGCCTGTGACAGGGGCGTTGATCATGACGCCGGAACCGAGCACCGCCGCCATGCTGGCGTTAGGGTTGACCGGGATAGGGATATGGAGAGTCGGACGTCACGTGCGTTCAAAGCGCGAACGAAGGTGCCACCAATAGCTAATTATCAATAGCCAATATCCGGGCCTGCATGGTTCGGTGCGTCCGTAAGCTTGTCGAAGCGTACGTCCGTACAGCCTGCGCGGATACTTCCATGGCGCAGTCAACATCTACCAGAAAAATGCGATTCCCCGAGGCCGTGTTAGCGATTCTGTCCCCCTCACCCAGGGCTTGCACCGCGATCACAAATTTTCAAGGATGTTGATATCCCGCGCGCCATCTCGCCGCCGGACGCTTTTGCGCCAATACGTACTGTAGGTCTGAACCTGATAAAGTAACAGGGGCTTCGCTGATAGTAGTTGCCACATAGGCATGCCATGATAGCGCCAATATCTATGGAGTCGCAGATGAGCGCCGCGGCGCAAATTGAAGACGCATCGGGAGGTCATATGCAAAGGACTCCTCAAAACGTCACGGATCGGTGTTCGACGGGAATCGAAGAATTAGACGACGTGCTCAGCGGGGGGTTACCGCGCCATCGCATCTATGTGATTCAGGGCGATCCGGGAACCGGCAAGACGACGCTCGGTATGCAGTTCCTTCTCGAGGGGACGCGGATGAACGAGAAGGCGCTGTATATCGCGCTCTCCGAAACCAAAGAAGAGTTAGAGGCGATCGCGAAGTCGCATGGGTGGTCGCTCGATCGGATTGAGGTGCTCGAGCTCTCTTCCGTGGAAGAGCAATTGGCGGCCGAGGCCCAGAATACCTTGTTTCATCCGTCCGAAGTCGAGCTTCATGAAACCACCAATGTCCTACTTAAGGAAGTAGAGCGCATCAAACCGGCACGAGTGGTGTTTGATTCGCTCTCCGAAATGCGCTTATTGACCCAAAGCCCCCTGCGGTATCGCCGCCAGATGTTGGCGCTCAAACAATTCTTTGCAGGCCGTAAATGTACGGTTCTGCTCCTCGATGATCGGGCGTCTGAGGGATTCGGCCTCCAGGTGAATACCATCGCCCACGGGGTGATAAATCTTGAGCAGATTGCTCAAGGGTACGGCGGAGATCGTCGGCAACTCCGCGTGATGAAGCTTCGCGGGGTGGCGTTCCGCAGCGGCATTCACGACTTCGATATTGCTCGAGGCGGCCTGCGAGTCTATCCTCGCCTGGTTGCGGCCGAGCATCAGAAAGAATTTCTTCAGGAGCAGGTTTCCAGCGGAATTCGAGAGATCGATGATCTGTTGGCCGGCGGGCTGAATCGGGGCACCAGCACATTGATCATGGGGCCCGCCGGAGCTGGAAAAACCACGCTGGTTCTGCAATATGCCGCCGCCGCCTGCGATCGCGGCGAACCCGTCGCCAGTTATATCTTTGATGAGAACCGGGGTCTTCTTCTGCAGCGCCCAGGAGAACTCGGCGAACGAATTCGAACATGCGAGGCATCGGGTCTGCTAAAGGTGCACCAAATAGACCCGGCTGAAATGTCGCCCGGTGAAATGGCCTTCAACATCCGGCGAGCGGTGGAACGGGATCGAGCTCGGATGGTAATCATCGACAGCTTGAATGGCTATCTCAAAGCCATGCCGGAAGCGAGCTTCCTGATTCTCCAGTTGCATGAGCTCCTCTCGTACCTGGGGCAGCAAGGCATTGTCACGATGCTGGTCCTCGCGCAGCACGGCTTGATGGACATGCAGTCGCCGGCGGATCTCACGTACTTGACCGACACGGTCGTCCTTCTGCGTTACTTCGAGTCCAATGGCGAAGTGAAGCAAGCGGTCTCTGTGATCAAGAAACGGACCGGACCTCATGAGCGGACAATCCGTGAGTTCGGGATCAACCCGCGAGGAATCGAAGTAGGGCAGGCCCTGGCGGGATTCCGTGGCGTGTTGACGGGGTTACCGATGTTTACGGGACCCAAAGAAGGAGTGATGAAGGTCGATGATGGCAACGGCGGTCGCTAATGTCAACGAGGACCGTGTCCTGGTCTTGACGCCGACCGGAAAAGACGGGACTCTGGCCGTCTCGGTCTTGACCGAAGCCGGGATTCGGGCGGCAGCCACGTCCAATCTGCAAGAGCTCTGTCGTCAGTTGTCTCATGGGGCCGGCGCGCTGCTCTTGGCGCAAGAAGCTCTCTCTACAACCATGATGCCGGCTCTGATCGAACAGTTAAAGCATCAACCCGCATGGTCTGACATCCCCATCATTTTTCTCACCGCCTTCGGCGAGGGATTTTACACCAGTCTGCGCATCATCGACATGTTTCGACCGGCCGGGAGCGTGACGATCCTTGAACGGCCGCTTCAGAAATTGACGCTCGTCAGTGCCATACAGGCCGCCTTGCGCTCGCGGCGTCGACAATACCAGGTCCGTGATCTGCTGCGAAAACTGGAGGAATCCCAAAGCGAGCTGCAAGACAAAATTCAGGATCTGGAGAAATTCGAGCAGGTCGTCGTCGGGCGGGAGCTCAAGATGATCGGCCTTGAGCGAGAAAATCACGAGCTCAAAGAAGCCCTCAGGCGCGGCCATCTCTAGATCGCAATCCGGCGTATTGGTAGTGAAGTTTGA
>DATFCE010000440.1:0-3517 GCA_035253365.1 Nitrospiraceae bacterium | reverse complement strand
CTTCTGAAGGCAGAAAGCGTGTTTCGGGGGTACTACAACAATCCCCTGGCAACCGCGGAAACGCTCAAGGACGGTTGGCTGCACACCGGCGATGCCGGATATTTGGAAGACGATGGTCACCTTGTCGTGCTGGGGCGTGTGTCAGAGGTCGTCCATACCAAGGAAGGTGAGCGTTATGTTCCCAACTACATCGAGAATCGGCTGAAGTTCAGCCCATACATAAAAGACGCAGCCGTTTTCGGAGCCGGTCGGGACGAACTAACGGCTATTGTTTGTATCGATCTGGAGGCGGCCGGGCATTGGGCAGAGACCAACGCGGTGCCCTATGTCTCCTACGCTGACCTGTCGCAACGGAACGAAATTGCCGGACTACTTGGCGACGCGTTTCATCGGGTCAATAAAGCGCTTCCAGAATCACTGAAGCTGCATCGGTTCGTCAGCCTTCACAAGGAATTCGACCCGGACGATGGAGAGATAACACGCACCCGCAAGCTTCGCCGCTCTGTTGTTGAAGAACGATACGCATCGGTTATCGACGCACTTTATGATGGATCGAAAGAAATCCACGTCAAAGCTGCGGTGACGTACGAGAGCGGTGAGGTCGGGTTGGTTGAGCGCACGCTGGTAATTCGGGAGGTCTAATGGACATCGCATATGTCAGCGAGTTAGCTGTAAATGGCGCATTGACCGGACTGCTCTATTCGCTTTTCGCACTTGGACTAGTGTTGATCTACAAATCATCGTCCGTTCCCAATCTTGCCCAAGGCGCATTGACGATGCTGGCCGCATACGTGGTGCTGGCCTTGTCCCGGCAGTTGGGTTTCCCATTGTGGCTGGCAATCGCTGTGACAACGATCATCATGTTTTTGGCCGGCTTTGGTGTGGAGAAGGTGACGTTGCGGCGCATGGCGGGGCGTCCGATTGTCATGATCCTGATGATGACGCTCGGCCTCGACATCTTCATACGAGGTTCGACTTTGGCAGTGTGGGGCGGTACCTCCCGTTCGATGGAGCTCGGCGTCAGCTACGATCCTTTGTTTCTTGGACCGTTGCTGCTGAGCCGCATCAATCTGGCCGGGGCCTGCGTCGCGATCGCACTTTTTGTAGCATTCCTCCTGTTCTTCCGAACGCGCCGTGGAATCCGGTTACGCGCAATCTCGGACGACTACGTCGCTTCTTGGTCGATCGGAATCTCCGTTGAGCACGGCGTAGCGTTGTCATGGGGTATGGCTTCGGTGGTCGCCGTTGCGTCAGCCGTGATTTGGGGAGAGATCCAGGGCGTCGACCAATCGCTTTCGCAACTCCTGTTAAAAGGACTGACTGTCGCCGTCCTGGGTGGGCTTGACAGCATAGTTGGTGCGATCCTCGCCGGAATTGTCCTTGGGGTCATCGAGAACGTGGGCTCCTCCTACCTCGATTTGGTGGTTGGAGGAGGTAGTCGTGACCTAATCGTCGCTGCCGTGCTGATCTTCACCGTCATGTTGCGTCCACACGGACTCTTCGGACGCCATGACATCGAAAGAGTATGACGCATGTTTTATCCTCTCGCGGGCGTTCGTCATCAGAGCTATGTATCGGACAGCAAGCTATTTCCGGTGCCAACGGACCGGAACCTGCTTATCGTCCTTACCGTCGCTGCTATCGCTGCGCCGTTCCTGTTGAGTTCGTTGTATCTAAACAGCTACGTTCAGCCTTGGCTGATCTGGACGGCGCTGGCGCTCGGTCTCAATTTGGCGACAGGCTGGGCGGGGCAGCTGCATCTGGGATACGCTGCGACGATGGCGGTGGGCGCCTATGCGGCCGTCCACGCAGCCAGGTTCGGCATACCCTGGGAATTTGCTCTTCTGATCGGCGGCCTCGCCGCATCCCTGATAGGAAGCCTGTTTGCGTTCGCGGCCCTGCGGGTGAAAGGGCTTTATCTCGCGATCGTGACACTTGCGATGCAGTTCGTCATGGATTGGGTACTGAATCACTCACCAGCGATATCTGGCGGCTCACATGCCTCGCTTCAATCCCCTCGTTTTGCGCTTCTTGGGCAGGAAATCGCTTCAGGCAGAGGGTTATACTACGTGGCGCTGGGATGGTGCGCGTTGGTGACCGTTTTCATGATGAACCTGCAGCGAACCGCCTTGGGACGTGCCCTGGTTGCCGTGCGCGAGAAGGATTATGCGGCTGCAATTCTCGGCGTGAACAGCTTCTACTACAAGCTAATCGCGTTTTCGATGTGCTCGTTCATCGGTGGGATTGGTGGCGCCCTGCTTGTTGCTACGTTCTTTTTCCTTGCTGCGCCCGAGCAATTCTCGGTCAATGTTTCAATTCAGGTGCTTGCCATGATCATCGTCGGCGGGCTCGGCAGCATCATCGGTACGTATTTTGGAGTGGCATTGATCCTCCTCATGCCGGGAATCGCCAATGAGATAATTGCGAATTTGACGTCTTTCCTTGGGCTTCCACTCGGAAATGAAACCCTTGCTCATATCCCTACCACCGTCTACGGCGCTTTGATCATCATTTTCCTGCTGGTTGAGCCTTTGGGACTCGGGAAGCTTTATGCGAATATCAGGGACTATTTCCTGGTCTGGCCCTTCGACCAGTTCAAGAAATAGAAATCGGCATGAAACCAAACGACATTCAACAAGATGGCCCAATCCTGTCGATGAACAGCGTGGAGGTGCTTTACAATTCGGTCATGCTCGCCATCAAGGGCGTGTCGATTGAGGTGCCCTACGGCGGAATGGTCGCGCTCCTCGGATCCAATGGAGCTGGGAAGAGTACCACATTGAAAGCCATAAGCGGCCTTCTGACCGCAGAACGCGGAAAGGTAAGCCGGGGCGAGATCCGCTTTGACGGTAGAGTGATCGGCGACAATCCGCCTCAGCAGCGTGTCGGACTGGGGATTTGCCACGTGATCGAGGGGCGCCGAGTTTTCGAGCATCTTACGCCAGATGAGAACCTCGAGGCTGCCGCTCCGATGTCATTGTCGAGGACGCGGGTCGCATCGGAGAAGGCGCGCATTTACGACTACTTTCCACGTCTAGCTGAGCGAAAATCTTCGCTTGCCGGATATCTTTCGGGCGGTGAACAGCAGATGCTCGCAATCGGACGGGCCTTAATGACGCAGCCGCGCTTGCTGATGCTGGACGAGCCAAGTCTGGGTCTGGCTCCGTTTCTGGTCGCCGAGATTTTCGAGATCATCAAACGGATCAATCGCGATCATGGCCTGTCCGTCCTGCTTGTCGAGCAAAATGCGCTGGCAGCTCTCGATATCGTCTCGCGTGGCTATCTGATCGAGAATGGACGTGTCGTCATGCACGACACGGCAGAGAGGCTGAAAGCAAACTCCGATATTCAGGAGTTTTACCTCGGGGGCAGTCAAGCCAAGAGTTTTCACGACATCAAGCACTATCGCAGACGCAAGCGCTGGCTCAGCTGATCAGAACGCCCCAATGTGTCAGTTGTGAACGGAGGAGACTCATGATGGGATTTTTGAAATACTCAGTGGCTGCGGCAATCGCTG
>DATFCE010000439.1:0-2887 GCA_035253365.1 Nitrospiraceae bacterium | reverse complement strand
GGAGATTCCGGAGTCCGCCGGAGCCATGGTCGATGACCTCCTGAGGGATCTGATCGATCGGACTAGAAAGAGCTGGATCGTAATTCATCCGGGCGCGACGGCGGCCTCACGGCGCTATTCAGCGGAGAATTTTGCTACGGTTGCGCGCCGGTTGGTTCAAGACCTGGACTGCCAGGTCATCTTTACGGGGACCGACCCCGAACATGAGTTGGTGGAGCAGATCCGCGACATGATGGCCGTGCCGTCGCAGTCGTTGACGGGCGCATTGAGTCTGGCTGATTTTGCCGCGCTCTTGGCGCGCGCGCCGTTGCTGATCTCGAACAATACCGGCGCCGTGCATGTGGCGGCGGCGGTGGGCACGCCGGTGGTCGATCTCTACGCCCTCACCAATCCGCAGCACACCCCGTGGCAGGTTCCCCATCGGGTGCTGTTTCAGGATGTGCCCTGTAAATATTGCTACAAAAGCGTATGCCCGGAAGGGCATCACAACTGTTTGCGCCTGGTCGCGCCCGAGACCGTCGTCGAGGCGGCGGCCGAGTTATTGGATGGAGCGCCCGCGGGCATGAAATCGGAAGGACTACGATTTGTATACCCTGGGTATTAATGCCGCATTTCATGATCCCGCTGCCTGTCTGCTTAAAGACGGGCGCGTCCTGGCCGCGGCGGAGGAAGAGCGCTTTACCCATATCAAGCATGGGAAACGGCCGATTCCGTTCAGCGCGTACGAATTGCCGTTCCATGCGATCGAGTTCTGTTTGCGGGAAGGCGGTATTCGCCTGGTCGATGTCGATCATGTCGCCTATTCCTATGATCCGTTTATTCTGCTCGGCCCTCATGCCCGCGAGGAAAACATCACGCTCCCGTTGGAGCCGAGCGCGCATCCGCTGAAAAGCGAATGGCAATCGGCGTGGGACCCGCTCTTTCTCTCTTCGATCGTCAATGCGCCGCGGCACCTCTGCAGCGGAGCGCCACACCACTTGAAAGAACGGTTTCAGGGAGCAAGACCCGACGGACCTTATCGGTGGCATTTTGTTTCCCATCATCTCGCGCATGCTGCGAGCGCGTTTCATGCGTCGCCATTTCGAGAGTCGGCGGTGTTAACGCTGGATGGACGGGGAGAGCGCGCGACGACGACGTACAACCTAGGGCAGGGGAACCGCCTGGACCACCTAGGGCAGGTGGAAATGCCGCATTCGCTCGGCATTCTCTATGAGCAGGTCACGACGCATCTTGGATTTTTACACTCATCGGACGAGTACAAGGTCATGGCGCTGGCCTCGTACGGCAAGCCCCGCTATGCCGATCAGTTTCGCGACATCGTGCGCCTTACTGGAGAAGGCGGGTACTTGATCCATGCGCCCCGATTGACCGAACGATTCGGTCCGGCGCGGGCGCGCGGCGGGCCCCTCGAACAATATCACTACGATCTGGCCAAATCGCTCCAGGCCGTACTCGAAGAGACCGTGCTCGAATTGGTGGAGTGGCTGCATCGGACCACCGCCGCGGACAATCTGAGCCTGGCCGGCGGCGTGGCGCTCAACTGCGTGATGAATGCGCGGATTCGCGATCGCGGTCCGTTTCGCCATGTGTGGGTTCAGCCGGCGGCAGGGGATGCCGGCACCGCGCTCGGCGCCGCGCTCTGGGTGGACGCTGAACAGAGAAAGGACAATGGACGGTCGTATCGAATGGATCACGCCTTCCTCGGTCCCGCGTATGACGATCATGAGATCGAAGCCTTTCTTCTGCGTTCGAAGCTGCCGTACAGGCGGATGGCCGACGTCGCGGAAGAGACCGCTGACCTCTTGGCGCGGGAGCATATCGTGGGGTGGTTTCAAGGACGGATGGAATTCGGGCCCCGCGCCCTCGGCGCCCGGTCGATCCTGGCCTCTCCGATTCCGGCCGCCATGCAAGATCGGCTCAACGACATCAAAGATCGCGAGGATTTCCGTCCGGTGGCGCCGGTCGTACTTGAGGAGGAAGCGCCGAACTGGTTTGCCGGCGCCGGGGTCTCTCCATTCATGCTGTTTGTCTATGACGTTCTGCCGGACAAAGCCAATCTCATTCCGGCGGTGCGCCATGTCGACGGCACGGCGCGGGTACAGACCATCAATCGCGATCAACACCCGCTGTACTACGATCTTCTCAAGGCCTTTCAGCGAAAGACAGCCGTGCCCGTCCTCGTCAATACGTCGTTCAACACGCGCGGGGAGCCGATTGTCTGCTCGCCGCGCGACGCCATCGAATCTTTCTGGACCTCCCCGCTGGACGCATTGGTAATCGGGTCATTCGTGTTAACGAAAAGTGCTGCTGAGTTCTGAGCGATGGATACAAAAAAGCGCAAGCCATCCGAAGTCTCGAATTTTGGACAACTCAGCACTCAGGACTCAGCACTCAACACTTTTCAGGTTTCCGTCGTCGTACCGACGTACAAGCGGCCGCATCTGCTCGACCGATGTCTGGCGGCGCTCGTAGCTCAGATCTTGAGCCCCGAGCAGTATGAAATTCTCGTCGTCGACGACGGACCGACGGAAGACACGAGGCAAGTGGTGGAATCGTGGGCCATGCGGCCGACGGCGCCACGACTGCGATATCTGCCCGTTCCTACTCACCGGGGGCCGGCGGCGGCGAGAAATCTCGGCTGGCAGGCGGCGCAAGGGGGAATCGTGGCGTTTACCGATGATGATTGTATTCCCGCGCCTGAGTGGCTGGCGGCCGGCATCGGCCCGTTCACCGATCGGGCCGTATGGGCGGTGTCGGGACGGATTATCGTGCCGCTGCCGGCGGCGCCTACTGATTGGGAACGAAATGTGGCCGGATTGGAGCGCGCTCCATTTGCCACCGCGAATTGCTTGTACCGGTGGCGGGCGCTTTCGGCGGTCGGGGGCTT
>DATFCE010000438.1:0-2182 GCA_035253365.1 Nitrospiraceae bacterium | reverse complement strand
CCGTCTTCAACCACTCCAAATCGTTTCTCGACCATCCCTTCTGAAGAGAAATGCCGGATCTCAAAACGTTTCTGGGTTAGCTCAACGGAGGTGATTCTCTCAACAGCAAACATCCGCATGGCCTTTGAAGCGTGAGTGTATGCCCACAGGTACAGACCGCCTTGATAGAGGTACAGGGCATAGGGATCGATGTGGTAAGAAGCCGGGTCGTCCAAAGAAGGCTTCCGATAGTTCAACACGATAGTCTCTTGCAAAAGAAGCGATTTCCTTAGCGCCAGAAGCACATCCTTTTGCGATTCGTATGCGCGGGTATTCCTGAAAGAAGCAACAAAGGCCTGAACGATACGGTCTAAATGATTGACGGTTTTTCGGGTAAGTGAGGACTCAATTTTCTTGATAACTCCCTCTAGATCATCCCAAAACGGCGTTCCGGCAAGATAAGTGAGATGGCTTTTCGCCAGGTAGAGCGACATGAGCTCGTACGGCGAGAGCGTGATCGGCGGAAGGCATTTGTAGCCGAGCGGCAGTTGGTACATTCGTTCGCTTGAATCCTCGCTCCGCATCAGCGGGTGACCTGCTTCTTCGATTTGCTCTAAATCTCGATAGACCTGCCTGGGGGGTGATATCGAATTCGTCCGCTAATTCTTTAATAGTCGCCTGGCGGCCGGCAAGGACTCGCATCATGCGTGCGAGCCGGTCGGACTGGCTGTGCTTCTTGGGACGCCTGCCTTTGTGCGCCATATCACCTTCAACACGTAATTGGGAACCGCGCCAATTGTAGAGGAATGAAGACTTGGCAGCCATCCCTACAAGTGCCTTGACAGACTTCCCTGCTGAATGTAACCATTGGCTACATCGCCCTACCGACCGGAGCGAAATGATGCCCGATGTGATGGATCGTCAGATCGTCTGCTTTCAAATTCCGGCTTTTGAAATTGCGTTGGCGCGGCAGCAAGATCTGGCTCTGCGAAGCCGACCGGTGGTGATCGCGCCCACGCACACGCCCCGCGCGTGCCTGCATGAAGTGTCGCTTGAGGCGCAGGAAGACGGGCTTCGGCCAGGCATGTCCGTAGAACTGGCTCGCCGTCTGTGCCCGGCCCTTCGCGTGATCCCTCCGGATCCGCTGCGTGTACGCCACGGACATGACCACATTCAAGCCGTTGTGGCCCGGTACGCACCAATTTGGGAACCGATTCAGCCCGGTCATGTCTTTTTGGATCTGACCGGCACACGCCGTCTGTTCGGCCCGGCTGTAGACACGGCCGTCCGCATTGAACGGGAGACGGCCCGGCAACATGGGTTGACAGGTGTCGCGGGGATCGCAAGCAATAAGCTGGTCTCGGGAGTGGCCGCCGCCACGCTTCTCCGACCGCCGCAATGTTGCGACGTGCAGCCCGGTCACGAGCGAACGTTTCTCGCCCCCTTGTCGGTCTCTCTGCTGCCCGGCTTGAGTCAGGCCGCGGCGCGAAAAACGTTGGCGCTGCTCAATGATCTGAATCTTCATACACTGGGACAGATCGCCGAGATTCCCTTGCCCGATCTGGAGTCGGCATTGGGATCACCCGCCACACTGCTGCACCGCTGGGCCTGCGGGATCGACCCGTCCCCGGTTCTGCCGCCGGTCCAGTCTCCCCGTCTTGAGATCTCCCGACGCGTGGAGCCAGATGATATCGATGATGACCGGCTGTTGGGGCTTCTTCATGATCTGTTGGAGCAGCTCTGCCGACAGCTTCGCCGGCAACAGCACGTATGCTGGCGTTTGACGTTGACCGTTCGATACAGCGATCAGGTACATGTGGCGCGCTCTCATCTTTTCACATATGGAACGTGCTGGGAGCCGGACATGTATCCCCCTCTCACCGAATTATTTTTCCGATCGTTCACGAGGCGGGTGCGGCTTCGTATGCTGACACTCAGCGCCGAGACTACAGAGAGTGAAGGAGCGCCCGGAGAACAACTCTTGCTGTTCGGCAGTGAGCTTAATCAGGAAGACCCATGCCGGAGCCGAGCACAGCGCCTCGCCGGCGTCCTCGATCGTGTGCGCGAGCGGTTCGGCGAGCATGCCGTCTGGTGGGGCCGCACGCATCTGTCACACGAAAAGAGACAGTTCGCTTCACGTGCGGAGTAGCTATGTCATCCTTCGTGCATCTTCACATCCATTCGCACTATTCCCCCATGCAAG
>DATFCE010000437.1:0-14275 GCA_035253365.1 Nitrospiraceae bacterium | reverse complement strand
CAAAAACCATCACATTTTCCAACCATTGCTGTATCAAGTAGCGTTGGGAGTGCTCTCTCCCGGCGAGATCGCGGCATCATTGCGTCATATCTTGCGTAACGCGCGAAACGTTCAAACCCTTCTGGGAGAGGCAATCGCCTTCGACATCGCTGCGCGGCGGGTGAAACTGCGCGACGGCACGGAGCTGGCCTACGAGTATCTGATTATCGCCGCTGGGGCGCGTCACGCGTACTTCGGCCATGACGAATGGGAGAACGACGCGCCGGGACTGAAGACGATCGAAGACGCGGTTGAGATTCGAAGCCGGTTGCTGTTGGCGTTCGAGACGGCGGAACGCAGGGCACACGTGACCGGCCAGCAAGAGCCGGTGAGCTTCGCCGTCATCGGCGGTGGTCCCACGGGCGTAGAATTGGCGGGAGCGATTGCCGACCTCGCGCGTCTGGCTCTCGCAAAGGATTTCAAAGCGATCGACACCACAAAAGCCCGCATCCGACTGTATGAGGGTTCTTCACGGATATTGGGAACATATTTTGACGAATCGTCCCACAGAGCCAAACAGCAATTGGAGCAACTGGGAGTCGAAGTGTTCACCGAGAGTCCGGTGACGGAGGTAGAGCCAGGACGGATCAAAGTCCGAGATGAATGGATCGCGACCGACGTGACGATCTGGGCCGCCGGAGTCGACCCCTCGCCGCTCGGCAAAAAACTTGGCGTGGAAACCGACCGGGACGGACGAGTGCTCATCAACCAGGATTTGAGCGTCCCCGGGCATCGGGAGATCTTCGTGATCGGCGATATGTCGGTCCTCACCGATGCGAGGGGCACGCCGGTCCCGGGTCTCGCCGCGGCTGCGTTACAGCAGGGGAAAGCCGCCGCAGAGAATATCCTGCGTGACTTGCGCGGCGAGAAGCGCCTTTCGTTCATGTATCAAGACCGTGGAATTCTGGCAACCGTCGGACATCATCGCGCGGTGGCGCAATTCGGACATCGAATATTCTCCGGTTTGCTCGCCTGGCTTCTGTGGTCGTTGGTCCACGTTTTTCTGCTGATCGGGTTTCGCAATCGGTTAGCGGTGATGAGCCAGTGGGTATGGGCATATTTGACCCGCCAGGGCAGCAGTCCCCTTATTACGGAGCATCAACGAAGGCAAGCTGGTGCGAAACCGGTGGACCAACCGGCAGTCTCTAAGGTGAAGAAGGGGATTGATCGAAGCGGAACGCACTAGCATTCAGCGGTTCTGCAAGAATGCATGACCTCATGATGACAGGAGGTGAGGGATATGAAAAGCGGTGGCGGACCAAAAACCTATAGGAGGAACGCGATGAAAAGTGCGTTGATTGGATTGATAGGATTGTGCATGGCGGCGAGCGCGGTTGCGGCTGAACCCGGACAGGTCACTCCTCTCATGACGAAGGACTTGAAGGAGATCGCCGGTAAAGAGGCTGTCGTGATCACGGTAGATTACGCGCCGGGTGCTTCAGATCGGGTCCACCGACACAATGCGCATGCCTTCGTGTACGTGCTGGAGGGTTCAGTTGTGATGCAGGTGAAGGACGGAAAACAAGTAACGCTTGGGCCCGGACAGACCTTCTATGAGTCACCGGACGATATTCACACGGTGGGTCATAACGCCAGCGATACCAAGCCCGCGAAATTCATTGTGTTCTTTGTGAAGGATAAGGAAACGCCGCTTCTTTCACCGGCGCAATAATTGAGCCAGGGATGAGTCCGATCCAAAATAGGATGTCAGTACAAAGGAAACCTCATTATGAAAGCTGTTGGATACAAAACGCCGCTGCCGATCAGCGACGCCGAATCGCTCATCGATATCGAAATGCCAACCCCTACAGTAGGCGGGCGTGACCTGCTGGTCAAAGTGGAGGCCCTTTCCGTTAATCCCGTGGACGTGAAGGTGCGCGCGAGCGCTGCGCCGGAAGGGATGCCATACAAGATCTTAGGCTGGGATGCGGCCGGGGTCGTCGTTGGAGTGGGTGGAGAATCCAAGCTTTTTAAGGTTGGAGACGAGGTCTACTATGCAGGGTCGCTCACGCGGCCGGGGACGAATGCGGAGCTTCACCTCGTGGACGAGCGGATCGTTGGAAAGAAGCCGAAAAGCCTCGATTTCACCGCCGCGGCGGCCCTGCCGCTCACGACGATCACGGCGTGGGAACTGCTCTTCGATCGCCTCGGTGTTCGTCTGGGGAAACCCTCTGATGCCGGGAGTTTGCTCATCATCGGGGCAGCGGGCGGCGTCGGCTCAATCCTCATTCAGTTGGCCCGTCGACTTACCGGACTGACGGTCATTGCCACGGCGTCGCGTCCAGAAACTCGCCAGTGGTGCCTGGACCTTGGCGCACACCATGTCATCGATCACACGAAACCGCTGGTTGCACAACTGCGCGACATTGCGATTCCACAGGTGGAGTTCATTGCCGGCCTCAATGCCACCGATACGCACTATCCGGCACTGGTGGAGGCACTCGCTCCGCAAGGTAAGTTCGGCCTCATTGACGATCCAGAGAGACTCGATGCCACCCCGCTGAAAAGCAAGAGCGCCTCCTTGCATTGGGAGTTCATGTTTGCGCGGCCGGTCTTTCAAACATCAGACATGCTGGCCCAGCATACGCTGCTCGATGAGGCCGCGGCTCTGGTGGATGCCGGTGTCATACGTACTACGCTGGCAGAGAATCTGGGCAAGATCAACGCCGCAAATCTGAAGAAGGCGCATGCGCTGATTGAAAGCGGGCGGACGCGCGGAAAGCTGGTGCTGGCTGGCTTCTGATTCCGTCGCTGCCGCGCGAGGCGTATGGAGAAAACGCGTGCCGTAGAAGCAGTCCGCAGAGCCTCAACGCTATTTCGATGCAGCGAAAGAGGTAAATGATGACTCGAATGTTGGATGGCAAAGTGGCGTTGGTCGCGGGCGCAACGCGCGGCGCCGGCCGGGGCATCGCCGTCGAACTGGGCGCGGCTGGAGCCACGGTGTACTGCACCGGTCGCACCACGCGCATGCAACGTTCCGAGTATAACCGTCCTGAAACGATTGAGGAGACGGCCGAGCTGGTGCAGCAAGTGGGCGGCCGGGGCATTGCCGTGCCAGTCGATCATCTGGACCCCGCGCAAGTTCAAGCGTTGGCGGCGCGTATCGAGCGCGAGCAAGGTCGCCTGGATATTTTGGTCAACGATGTATGGGGGGCGGATTTTTTAGCTGAGTGGCACGTGCCTGTGTGGAAGCATTCCCTTGAAAAGGGACTACGCCTGCTGCGGCTCGCCATCGACACGCATATCATCACCAGCCACTTCGCGCTGCCCCTTTTGATCAAGAATTCGGGCGGCCTGATCGTCGAGATGACCGACGGCACCGCCGACTACAACAGTGCAAACTACCGGTTGTCGCTGTTCTACGATCTCGCGAAGACCTCGGTCATTCGCATGGCGTGGGCGCAGGGGCAGGAGCTTCGGCCCTATCAGTGCACCGCCGTTGCCCTGACGCCCGGCTGGCTGCGTTCGGAGATGATGCTGGATGCCTACGGCGTCAGCGAAGCGAATTGGCGTGACGCCATTGCGAAGCAGCCCCATTTCGTGATCACCGAAACGCCGCGGTACGTCGGTCGAGCCGTCGCGCATCTCGCCGGAGATCCTGAGGTGGCGCGCTGGAGCGGTCAGTCGCTGTCGAGCGGACAACTCGCCAAGGTGTATGGCTTCACCGATCTTGATGGTTCACAGCCCGATGCGTGGCGCTACCTTCGTGAAGTTCAGGATGCCGGTAAGCCGGCCGATGCGACTGGGTACAGATAACGTCGCGGGCTCAACAGTCGCTGCAGCGGATAGGCTGATCGCGCCGCTGAGCTGAGCGTTACGGCAACAGGATAAACAATGATTGACAAAGAATTCGCCGAACATTTTGCAAGAGAGTGGATCGATGCATGGAACAGTCATGATCTCAATCGCGTCCTTTCACATTATTCGGATCAATTCGAAATGTCCTCGCCCGTCATTATCCAGGTTGTTGGGGAATCATCTGGAATGCTCAAAGGTAAGCATGCGGTCGGAGCCTATTGGACCAAGGCGTTGCGACTTATTCCCGATCTTCACTTTGAGTTGATTTGCACCTTGGTCGGCGTCAATAGCATCACCCTTTACTATAAGGGGGCGCGAGGTCTGGCTGCGGAAGTGTTTCATTTTGGCCCAGACAAGAAAGTTGTCCGAGCATATGCGCATTATGCTTCGTGAACCACCAACATTGCGATTGAGGGCCATATGCTCGGCTCCTGTGCGAAATGACGTCAACAGTGCGCTGCAGCGACACCATAAAGGAGAAAGAATGAAGGTGATCGAAATCGCGTTTACGTCCTATCCCGTGACAGACTTGAAACGAGCGCGTCAGTTTTATGAAGGCGTTTTAGGCTTGAAGGAGGCTCGGTTCTTTGGGGAGGAGAACAAAGGGTTCGTCGAATATGATATTGGGCCAAGCACGCTCGCCATCGGTAACGGCGCGCCCGATTGGAAGCCGTCCGCAGGCGGCGGTTCGGTCGCTTTGGAGGTGGACGATTTCGATGCCGCGATCACGCGTCTCAAAGCGAGCGGCTGCGCGTTCCGTCTCGAACCGTTGGAGACCCCTATCTGCCACATGGCCGTCGTCTCCGATCCGGATGGGAATTCTGTGATGATCCATAAGAGAAAAGCTGGATGAGAGTGGGACCACGTCACTTAGAGAGGCATGGCAGCCTGAGACCTGTATGGTGACCCCCATCGAAACACCTTTCAAATTCTTGTGGAGTGAGCATGCAACCGACGGAGGCACCGAACGGCGTATCCTCACGAGCGTCGCGGACATGCGCGCAACACTCGAAACCGACTTTTGCCTTACCTTGCCGGATGTTCCTGAACTCGATGCGGCTCTGGCTAGGCTGACCGCTCACGCATCGTAGTGGCTCAGAAAAGTGCTACGGGCGATCCGCCGAAGGAGACGTGGTGGCAGACATGCTTCACTTCATCGCGGTCCTGAGCTCCACACTGTTTACGGGTGCCGCCATCTATATCAATGTGGCGGAGCACCCGGCGCGCATGGCATGCGGGACTGAATTGGCGGCAACGGTGTTTAGACCGAGTTATCAGCGTGCCGCGCCCATGCAGGTGCTCCTCGCACTGGTCGCCATGGCCGCAGGGCTTCTGTCCTGGTGGATGGGCGGCAGAGTTCTGTGGCTCATCGGAGCGCTAGTGATGTTTTCGGTGATTCCCTTTACATTGATTGTGATCATGCCGACGAACCGGCAATTGTTGGATCCGGGGTTGGATCGCTCGTCGGAATCCACGCGTCGTCTGCTACAAACATGGGGAATGTTGCATGCGATAAGAAGTGCTCTGAGTCTAGTCGCGTCGTGTATGTTTCTGTCATTGATCATTAGGGCCTAATAAGATGACACCTGAACTATCAGAAAGATGGCAGCCACTGCCGCCATCTACTTCTGGTCGTGACTTTGCGAATAAGAGCAACATGTCGCCTTGTAAATACTTTGGTTAGCACTGTCCGCACGGTTATTCTCATAGGCACTCAGAATTTCCTGAATAGAACCCAATCGAACGCTCTCAGTCTCCAGATCGGTAGTTCCAGTAATCACGGCCGGATATGTCGTCTTACTCCGCCATCGGCCTCAGCACCACGATGCTATAGGCAATGGCGGTTCGGTTGCTCGGGTTGGCATATGAGTGTTTTTGATCGCCACGGAAGACCACCACGTCGCCAGGGGTCAGCCTCAGCGTTTCTTCTGAGACTGTCAGGACGACTTCTCCTGCCTCACAGGTGAGATATTCACGAGTCCCCGTGCGATGGGGAATGCCGGTCATACGGCTGCCAGGCGGCAGTTCCATCCGATCGAGCTGCATATTGTGAATGGAATCCGGCAAGAGTTTCCGAACCTGAACCGAGCCGCGACGCGCGCTTTGCAAGGCCGACACCGGATACAGCTTGAAGGCGGCACGCGGCGGACTCAGCAATTCCTCCACAGACACCTGAAGACCGGCCGCTACTTTCGTGAGCACCGAGACCGTAGGATTCGCGGTTCCGGATTCGAGATTGGCCCAGGTGGCGCGCGGCACACCGGCCAATCGTGCGGATTGATCCTGGCTCAGGTTTCTGGCTTCGCGCAATTGTTTGATGTTGCGGGCGAGAGCGGCCGCGATCGAAGGGAACGCACTCATCGTATTAACCTTTTGCCAATACGGTATCAAGATGGCTCTTGCATTGGCAACCAGGTTATATGCTGGCACTCAAGCGATTCTGTTGTAGGTGGAAGGAGTGGACTATGCGATACCAATTGCTTGGCAAAAGCGGTCTGCGCGTCTCTGAGCTATGTTTGGGCACGATGACCTTCGGCGAAGACTATGGTTGGGGGGCCGGCAAGGAGCAAAGCAGAGCGGTGTATCAGGCGTTCACCGAGGCCGGGGGCAACTTCATCGACACGGCGAACAGCTACACCAACGGCACGAGCGAGGCCTACCTCGGCGAATTCATGCAGGGCCATCGCGCGCAGGTGGTGTTGGCAACCAAGTATACGAGCGCCGCCCCCGGCACCGACCCGAACGCCGGCGGCAACCAGCGCAAGAATATGATGCAGGCGTGCGAAGCCAGCCTGAAGCGGCTGAAGACCGATTACCTCGATCTGTACTGGTTGCATGCATGGGACCAGATCACTCCGGTCGAGGAAGTCATGCGGGCGTTTGACGACCTCATTCGGCAAGGCAAGGTGCTCTATTGCGGCGTCTCGGACGCTCCGGCATGGTGGGTGGCGCGGGCGAACACCATAGCGGAGCTACGCGGGTGGTCTCCGTTCGTCGGCTTACAGATCGAGTACAGTCTGCTTGAGCGCACCGTCGAGCGCGAGCTGATCCCGGCCGCCCGAGCGTTAGGCCTGACAGTGGCCGCGTGGTCGCCGCTGGCGGGCGGTGTCCTGACCGGCAAATACGCCAAGGATGGCTCCGGCCGGCGGTTCGATAACGAGGGGATGAAGCAGTTCATGGCCGGCGGCGATCGGCAGGCTCGTGTCGTGGCGGCCGTGCAGCAAGTCGCGAAGGAAGTTGGCCGGTCGCCGGCCCAAGTGGCGCTGGCGTGGCTGCGACACCGCACCGTGCCCGTCATCCCGATCATCGGCGCTCGGAAACAGGAGCAATTGAAGGACAACCTCGCGTCCCTCGACGTCGCGCTCAACGCCGAGCAGATACGGCATCTGGACGAGGCCGGCGCGATCGAGTTGGGCTTCCCGCATGATTTCTACACGAAAGACATGGTGCGCGGCCTTATCTATGGCGGCCTGCGGGATCGGATTGATGCCTAACGAGTCAGAAAGTTGGGCGCGGGAAGGGATAGCATGGCGAAAAACATTAAGGTGGTCGGCTTGGGGGGCTCGTTACGCACGTCATCAAGCAGTCTGGCGGCGCTCAAGGTCGCCCTCGAAGGCGCGGCGGAAAGCGGCGCACGCACGGAATTGTTAGATCCGCGCGAGCTGGACCTGCCGATATACATCCCGGGCGCAGATGCGCCGGACTCCGCGCGGCGATTGTGCGAAGTCGTCTATGAAGCCGACGGGCTACTCTGGAGTAGTCCGCTCTACCACGGAACGATCAGCGGCGTGTTCAAGAATGCGCTGGACTGGCTTGAGCTCTTGGGCGACCGCCGTCCCTCGTATCTGACCGATAAGGTCGTGGGGTTGATCTGCACGGCGGGCGGCACGCAGGGATTGCAGGCGGTCAACACCATGGAATTTATTGTGCGCGCGTTAAGAGGGTGGGCGGTGCCGCTCGTCATACCTATTCCACAGGCGTGGCGCATCTTCGACGACGACGGTCACGTCAGTGATCAACGGATTGCGGAACAGCTTCGAACACTGGGGCGTGAAGTGGCTCGCGCCGCACGGCAGTTCAAAACAGGCGTGCTCACCACGCCCGAGGCCGAGACGGCTGAGGCGCAGCTTCAGCCCATCAGTGAAGAAGAGGTGACCTCTCACTGAGGCGTGGTAATCGCATGTGATCATCCAAGGACATTGTGACTCATTATTGAACCTTAAAGATTGGAGGTGGGCCATGGCCGTCACCTTAATTAACGTGTTTTCCGTTCCGAAGGGCAAGGAAGATGAGTTCGTAAAGTGGTGGGAGGCTGTGAAGGGAGACATTACCAAGCAGCCTGGATTCATGAGCGGAAAGTTCCACCGAAGTCTCAAGCCGGACAGCAAATTCAACTTCATTAACGTCGCAATTTGGGAAAATGAGGACGTGTACTGGAAAGCCTATGAAAAGAGCGTCACGCCGATGAAGACCAAGTTGCAGCAGTTGGGCGTTGAAATGGTCCCGGCTCTTTATCACGTCGCGTTCGAGTATTAAATTGACATTTATGAGATGAGAGCTGCTGAAAGGGGTCGCCGATGTCGTATCCGGATGTCCGCTATCGAGGTGACGAGGGCGAGATCAGCGCGGTGTACCGTCCGAGAGACCAGATGCCCGACTTGATGATCGGTTCAACGGCGGTGCGCTATCTGGCCACCGGTGCGTCCACACACGGACAATTCGGTTTATATAGGTGGGATGCACGACCACACTCGCCGGGACCGATGGCGCATTTTCACAGGACCATGTCCGAGTCGTTCTTCATCCTGTCCGGGACGGTGCGACTGTTCAATGGAGAACGCTGGATCGACGCGACCGCCGGGGATTTTCTCTACGTGCCCGAGGGCGGCGTGCACGGCTTTCACAACGAGTCCGATGAGCCGGCCTCGATGCTGCTGCTCTTCGCCCCCGGCGCGCCGCGCGAGGGGTACTTCGAAGCGCTCGCAGAGAAAGCCGCAGGCCGTCAATTCAGCGATGAGGAGTGGAGAGACATCTGCATCCGCCACGATAACTACTTTATCTGACCGCCGCTCTCCATTCTATTCCGATGATGCCATTGACATCGCTCAAACGGGCGCCTAATGTCAATCAGGAAGGAGACGTCTGTTTCACATGCCAGGCGCAGCAGTCATTGGAGCAGTCTGCCTTGGATTCGTTCTCAGTCTTCATGAAGTGGGGAGCGCCGGCTGCAATATCACCATTAAAATCAAGAATGAATACAGTGAGCAGATCACGGTGAACTGGCACCATAGTGAAGTCAAGATCAAGAACGGGTTCTGGAAAAAGATTAGTTCAGACTTGTCGGGAACTAAAATACAGGATGTGATGCAACCCGGCGACTTAGTCTCGAGGATCTACGATGCGGACTTCGGTTGTGATAAGCAGAGGCAATACAGATTCGAGGTATTTTCGGACGAATCACGTTATTGGATGGAGGACTATCCAGGTGGCAATACGTTTACCACGAACACGACTTTTACAGTGAAAGTGAAGCCTTAGCCCACCGATTTTTCTCTACCATTCACTATCCCATCCTTTGTCTGTTTGCGGTCCTTGCTCAAATAAGAACTCTAGCAATTGCTGAATGAAGCTATGACGGAGATCGACCCGTTACTCCGATTGCCATAACGGTGACCGCATTTGCGACTTGAGTCATGAAGGTCGGATCCAAGGTTTCGATCGTATCGGTAGAACGGTGATAATTCGGATTTCTAAAATTCGCCGTATCGGTCAGCATGATGGCCGGATAGCCATGGTGCCAGAAGGCGGCGTGGTCGCTGCGCCTGGTATCCGGCAGTTGTTCGCCATTGCCGGGGACGACAAGCGGAACGGTCTTGAGATCAGCGACCTGCGCTTTCACGGCCGCCTCACATCCCGCGACGAGCGTGCTCGAGGCGGTATTGCCGATGACGGCAAGGAAATCGCCTGTGGAGGGGACAGGAATCGGCACGCCGGGCGGTTTTTGCTGCGAGCCTTCCTGAGACGATGTGAACCCGACACATTCCAGGACGATGGCGCCGGTCAGCGCTTGGCCGGCCGCTTTGAGCTGAGCGACGTACGCCAAGCTGCCGAGAAGGTTTTCTTCCTCCAAACAAAAGGCAATGAAACGAATTTCGCCATTCAGTGGAATCGTCGTCAGCATTCTGGCAGCTTCCAGCATCACGGCGAGGCCGCTGGCATTATCATCGGCGCCGGGTGAGTTCGGCACCGTATCGTAATGGGCGGCGATGATGAGAGGAGGACTTGTCGGTGTG
Organism: Nitrospiraceae bacterium; assembly: GCA_035253365.1. Classification (GTDB taxonomy): domain Bacteria; phylum Nitrospirota; class Nitrospiria; order Nitrospirales; family Nitrospiraceae; genus DATFCE01. The sequence continues at coordinate 4,145 of DATFCE010000437.1, read as the reverse complement.
CCGCGGCGGGGTGGCGCAGACGCTTTGGGTATCCCGATCACGTTCCGATACGTCGAACCAAGCGCCTTGAAAGAATGGAAGGCGACACTCAGGCCTGTCCGGCGAAATTGATCGGCGATATAGGCTTCAGTGTGGCGGAGTTTCGAAGGCGCTGTCGAGGGATGCCGGTCACCGACGAGAGCTTTGAGATGAGCCTGAATTCTGTGGGGGTCCGAGCGCGGCAAGGCTTAACCGAGAATCTCCGTGCCGATCCCTCTATCCGTGAATACCTCCAGCAGGACCGCATGCGGCATCCGGCCGTCGATAATGTGGGCTTTCCGAACGCCGCCATCTAACGCTTCCAGGCAGGCATGGACCTTCGGCAGCATGCCGGCGCTGATGGTCCCTTTTTTGACCATGCGTTGCATGTCTTTCCGGCTGAGCGTGGAGACGTGGCGGCCATTCGCATTGCGAATGCCTTTGACGTCGGTCAACACGAGCAGCTTCTCCGCCTTGAGCGCGGCAGCCACGGCGCCGGCGACGAGGTCCGCATTGATATTGTACGTCCGGCCGGCGCGGTCCGTTCCAATCGGCGCTATGACGGGAATGAAATTGTCCTGCTGCAGTTTGACCAGCAAATTCGGATTGATTGTTTGGACTTCCCCGACCAAGCCGAAGTCGTCGTCGGGCGACGTGTTCAAACTTTCGGCCCAGGCTTTCACTGTCAAAGGCTTGGAGAAAATCAGCCCGCCGTCCTTGCCGGTCAGACCGACGGCTCGACCGCCGTGTTGATTCAGCAGGGTGACGATCTCCTTGTTAATCTTGCCTCCCAGCACCATTTCCACAATATCCATCGTGGGACGATCGGTGACCCGCACCCCTTGAAGAAACTTGGCCTCCATGCCGAGCTTCGAGAGCATCTGGTCGATCTGCGGCCCACCTCCATGGACAATGACCGGATTGAGGCCAACGTACTTCATCAGGACCACGTCCAGCGCAAATTTTTCCTTGAGCACCTCTTCCGTCATTGCTTTGCCGCCGTATTTGATTACCACGGTTTTTTCGGCAAACGTGCGGATGTAGGGCAGGGCCTCAACGAGGACGTTGGCTTTTTTGATGAGGCGGTTCATCGCTTCGCTCCAGGGGAGGGGGCACGGGGCTATAGGCAATGGGCGAGAGACCAGAGGGTCATCTGATTCTTACCCATTGCCTCGCGCCCCTCGCCTCGTGCCCATGTCTCACAGAATAAACCGGCTCAGGTCCTCGTCTTTGACGATGGCTTTGAGCCGCTCCTTGACGTACTGCGCGTCGATCATGATCTTGTGATCGGTCAGTTCCGGCGCTTCGAACAGGACCTGCTCGAGTAAGCGTTCCATGATCGTGAACAGGCGGCGCGCGCCGATATTTTCGGTCCGGTCATTGACCTGAACCGCCGTCGCGGCGATTTCTTCCAACCCGTCGTGCGTAAAGTCCAACGCAATGCCTTCGGTCTGCAAGAGGGCATGGTACTGAGTGACCAGCGCGCCGCGCGGCTCTGTCAGGATGCGGACGAAGTCTTCCTTTGTCAGCGCTTCCAGTTCGACGCGGATGGGAAACCGTCCCTGCAATTCCGGAATCAAATCGGACGGCTTGGCGATATGGAACGCGCCGGCGGCGATGAAAAGGATATGATCCGTCCTGACGGGGCCGTACTTGGTATTGACGGTCGAGCCTTCCACGATCGGCAAGAGATCGCGCTGAACGCCTTCCCGGGAAATATCCGGTCCGGTACTTTTCTCCCGGCCGGCAATCTTATCGATTTCATCCAGAAAGACAATGCCCGATTGTTCGACCTTGCTCACGGCTTCCCGCACCACCTCGTCCATATCGATCAGTTTTTGGGCCTCATCCTGCGCCAGATGCTTTAACGCCTCGGGGACCTTCATGATGCGTTTCTTTTTCTTGCCGGGAAACAGTCCCCCCAACATGTCGCGAAGCCCGCTTTCGAGTTCTTCCATCCCGCCCGCGTTGGAGATGACGCCGATGGGCAGTCCGCGTTCCTTGACTTCCAGCTCCACGGACCGGTGATCCAGCTTGCCTTCGCGCAATTGTAGACGGAGCTTGGAGCGAGTCGTGTCGGAGGGCTCCGAACCGGCGGGAGTCTCCTGTCCGGCCTCGTCGAATCCGATCGTGGTCTTCGTCGCGGAAGAGGGCAACAGCAGATCGAGGATACGTTCTTCGGCTAATTGCTCGGCCTTCTGCTGAACCTGCTCGACATGCGCGGCCTTGACCAGCCCGACCGAGAGTTCCGTGAGGTCACGAATGATGGACTCGACATCCCGCCCCACATAGCCCACCTCGGTGAATTTCGATGCTTCGATCTTGAGGAACGGCGCGTGGGCCAGCTTGGCGAGCCGCCGGGCGATCTCCGTTTTTCCCACCCCTGTCGGACCGATCATAATAATGTTCTTGGGGATCACCTCGTCGCGCAGGTCGTCGCTCAATTGCTGCCGCCGCCACCGATTGCGAAGCGCGATGGCCACCATTCGTTTGGCATCCCGCTGGCCGATCACGTAACGATCCAGCTCTTCTACAATTTGGCGGGGCGTCAGACTGGCAAGTCCAGCAGCAGGTGTGCGAGCGGCCATGGTTTTTAACGAGGTGCGATCCATAGTCATGTCAGACTCTCTGTTCAGCGTTTCAATTCCTCAATGACCAATTGTTGATTCGTATAGATATCGATGGCGCCGGCAATCCGCATGGATTCTTCCACGATGGCGCGCGCGCTCAACGCCGAATGATTCTTCAGCGCCCGGGCAGCGGCCAGCGCGTAAGGCCCCCCGGAGCCAATCGCCACGATGCTGTCTTCCGGTTCGACCACGTCGCCGGTGCCCGAAATGATAAACGCATGGTCGATATCGGCAACGGCAAGCAGGGCTTCCAGCCGCCGCAAGACCCGGTCGGTGCGCCAATCCTTGGCGAGCTCGACGGCAGCTCGCGTCAAATTCCCCCGGTACTCCTCCAGCTTGGCCTCAAATTTTTCGAACAAGGTGAACGCATCCGCCGTGGCCCCGGCAAAACCGGCGAGCACGCGATCGTCGTGCAGCCGACGAAGCTTGCGGGCATTGCTCTTCATCACCGTGGTACCGACGGTTACTTGGCCGTCGGAGCCCATCGCGACACTGCCGTCGCGGGTGACACAGAGAATCGTCGTGGACCGAATCATCATGATGTCGCCGGAACCGCGCTGCGGGTGGTTTTTGTCTTTGAGGATCGGCTTCGCGCTCGCGGATGCGCCTCATCATAGACTTTCAATATCTGGTCTACCGCCAAATGCGTGTATTTTTGTGTCGTATCGATGGTGGCATGTCCGAGCATTTCTTGAATGGCGCGAAGGTCCGCACCCTCCTCGAGCAGATGCGTCGCGAATGAGTGACGAAGGGCATGCGGGCTGATCCGCCCTCCGGCGAGCCGGCTGGAGTAGGCGGCGACGATCCGTTCAACGCTCCGTGCCGTGAGGCGGCCTCCGCGGCCATTTCGAAAGACCGGGCTCGCTGATTCAAGCGAAGCATGAGAATGCGCGGATTCGAGATCCGCGGCCGCGAGATAGTCCTTGATTGCTTCGATTGCCACGGCGCCGACAGGCACGATGCGCTCTTTGCGTCCCTTGCCTTTCAATCTCACGACGCCGTCGATCATGTTGAGATCATCTCGATCCATCCCCACCAATTCACCGACCCGGGCCCCCGTGGAATAGAGTGTCTCCAAAATCGCCCGGTCGCGAAACACGGCCAGGGATCTTTCCGTGGGACAGTCCATGAGCGCGGCGGCATCATCCTTGGTCAGAATGCGAGGTAGATGCTGAAGCTGTTTCGGCGTGCGAACTTCCTCCGCCGGATTCCGGTGTGTTCTCCCTTCCCGTCCCAGAAATCGATACCAGCTGCGAAGCGTAGCCAACTTCCGAGCTAACGATGATTTTTTCTCCTTATTTTTATCCAGCCAAGCGAGATATCCGCGTATCGTCAAGGCGTCGATCTGATCCGGAGTCGTCCGCGAGGGGTCCGTGGACTTCACGAAGGAGAGGAATTGGCGGAGATCCGACCGATAGGCGCGAATTGTCTCCGGCGACGCTCCTTGTTCCACGGAAAGAAACGTCACGAAAGCCCGGATCGCGTCTTCCATGCATC
>DATFCE010000436.1:0-4978 GCA_035253365.1 Nitrospiraceae bacterium | reverse complement strand
GGCGGTGAAGGTTGTCGTCGATACGAATGTCTTGGTGGCCGGTCTGCTGTCTCCATTCGGTCCGCCGGGCGAGATTGTCAGGATGATTGCTCAGGAATGCTTTCTTTGAGCTTTGACGCACGAATCATGTCTGAGTATGCTGACGTACTTGCTAGGCCAAGATTTCAGTTCGATGAGGATCAAACTCAGATGCTCTTGGAGTACATTCGAACCGAAGGTCAGGTTGTAACAAGTGAACCATTGCCGGCCAAGCTTCCAGATACCGCCGATGAGCCCTTTCTCGAAGTGGCTCTTGCTGGGCGGGTTCAATGTTTGATTACCGGAAACATGAAACATTTTCCGGCGCCGGGACGCCAGGGGATGACGGTGCTTTCACCAAGCGAGTTCCTTGATTTCTATCGCCAGGAAAGACGGTTGCGAAAAAGTTGACGGCTCTCCCCTTTTAATTGTCTTTATCCACTGTTATTTCTAACTTGATAGTTGGATCCCGACGGATATCATCCGTGGTTTATCAGCATCACACGAACTGATCGTCTCCATCAACCATCACCATGAGCAAAGTCACGCGTATCGAGCAGTTTTTCACCCATGATCTCTGGGCGACCGATCTCAGCTCGCGGAGCCGGCTCCAGCGGATCGGGATTCAGGCGCTGCGTTTGGCCTATGCCGTGGGATCTGAATTTCGGCATCGGCTGCTGGATGCGCGGGCAGCCGGCTTGGTCTATACCACGCTCCTCTCGCTCGTGCCGTTCCTTGCGGTCACGTTCTCCGTCCTCAAGGCGTTCGGCGTGCATCAGGAAATCGAACCGGTTCTGGCGCAGGCCTTAGAGCCGCTCGGGCCGAAGGGACAAGAAATTACCGCTCAGATCATCGGCTTTGTCGATAATTTGAAGGTGGGCGTGCTCGGGGTTGTTGGTGTGGCGGGCCTGTTCTATACGACCTACGCGTTGATCGACAAGATCGAGGAGGCGCTGAATGCAATCTGGCGTGTCCGGCAAGGACGTTCGTTGATCCGAAAGTTTTCGGACTATCTCAGCGTTGTGTTGGTCGGGCCGTTGCTGATCGTCACGGCATTGGGATTATTGGCGTCGGTGCAAAGCAATGCGCTGGTCCAGCGCGTGCTCGAGATTCAACCTTTCGGCTATGTCATGGTCTGGGCTGCGCAATTCGTGCCGTTTCTCCTGCTGTGCGCGCTCTTTACCTTTTTGTATAAATTCGTTCCGTACACCTATGTTCAGGTGACGTCCGCCCTGGTCGGCGGGATGACGGCTGCGGTGCTGTGGGGATTGGCCGGCGAGGCGTTTGCGTCGTTTGTGGTGGGGTCGGCCAAGTACAGCGCGATCTATTCCAGCTTCGCCGTCCTTATTTTATTTTTGCTGTGGCTCTACGTCGGGTGGCTTATCGTCTTGGTTGGGGCACAGGTCTCGTTTTTTCACCAATATCCATCCGCCTATCAAACGCACCTGTTATGGAAACAGGGCGCGCATGCCTTCCGCGAGCGCATGGTCTTGGTCCTGCTGGTCCAGATCGCTCGGCGATATTTGACGGGCGACCGGCCGTATCTGCCTTCTGAGTTGGCCTCCGACACCAACGTCCCGCTCTCGATTGTCGAAGACCAGATCGATGAATTGATCGGCCAAGGGTTCCTGTGCCGACTGGCCGAGCCCAGCGGCATCGGCCTCATGAAAGCGCCCGAGCTGATTTCCATCCGGGAGATCCTGGATGCCGTCAGGGACAAGGAGCTGACCGGCCCGGCGTTCGCGATGGAATACAAGGAAGCCATCGACCGCATTCTGGATCGTCGTGATCAAGCCGTGGACCGCGCGCTCGCCGGGATCACGCTCCGCTCCTTGGCCTTGGAGTCGGATTTTATGAAGCCCGATGCCGAGGTCACGACCCGTACCCTGAAACAGCAAATGACCTAACCCGGTGAAGGCAACATCTCCATCGGCTGCGGCATCCCGACGAGACCGGAATGCAGTTCGATTTTTCATCCTGCTGCTCGTGCCAGCGGTCGTGGTGTGGCTCGCGGCATCGGCGAGCGCGGCCGATTACTATCTCAGTCCATCCGGGGACGACGCCCATACCGGCGCGTCACCCCAGCAGGCGTGGAAATCCCTCTCGCAGGTCAACGACCTCGATTTGGCCCCGGGCGACCGGATTCTTCTGGAGGGCGGTGCGAGGTTCGAGGGCAATCTTCTGTTCGATGCCGAGGATCGTGGCGTCGGCGCCAATCCAATCATCGTCACGTCGTACGGCACAGGCCGCGCCACAATTGACGCCGGCAACGGGCACGGCGTCTATGCATACAACACCGCCGGGATCTCGCTGTCCCGGATCAATCTCTTCGGAAACGGCGAAACGGATCATTCCGCCACCGGCGTCGTGTTCTATACCGATCTTCCGGGTGATATCAAACTGACGGGAATTCGCCTCGATGAGATTGAAGTCAGCGGCTTCAGCAAGAATGGCATTGAAATCGGAAGCTGGAACGGTCGAAGCGGGTTTCAGGATGTTCGGATCACCCACGCCGTGATCCATGATAATAGGCTTAACGGCCTCATCACGTATGCGGAGCGGCCCTATACGCACGAGCAGGTCTACGTGGGGTATGTGCAGGCCTATCGCCACGTCGGGGACCGTTCCGTCCAGCCGAATAGCGGGAGCGGAATCATTCTGGGCGGAGTCAAACACGGAACCATCGAACGGTCCGTGGCGCATGATAACGGATGGCTCGGCGATGCGGGGGTCGGCATTTGGACGTACGCCTCCACCGGCATCTCAATTCAATACAACGAATCATTCAGGAATCACACGGCCGGAACGCATGACGGCGGCGGGTTCGATTTGGACGGCGGCGTCACCGATTCGGTCCTGCAATATAACTATTCCCATGATAACGACGGCGCCGGCTACCTCCTGTGCCAGTATCCCGAGGCCGACCCATGGTTCGACAATACCGTCCGGCATAACATCAGCGTCAACGACGGACGCAAGAACGGGTATGCCGGCATCCAAGTGTGGGATAGCGGTCCCGGCTTATCCGGCGGGGATATTCATGACAATCTGGTGATCATCGGCCTTTCGGCGCATGGCACGCCGAGCGCCCTATACTTCGCGCATGGAACCCGCCGCTTCCTGATTCATCAAAATGCCTTCATCACCGCGGGCGCCGCTCGGCTCATGACCCTTGCGCCGGGACAGGAAGATCTTTTCCTTATGCACAACCGGTGTTGGTCGGTCGCCACCCCAGCCGTGATTGACGACGCGTGGACCACGGATGTGCTGGCCTCTCCGCCGGACCCGACGTGTCATGAGCCGTCACGCCTGCTTACGCCATAGCCAATACACCGGAAGCCCGGCCAGCACCGTCGCGATGCCGAACGCCGACTCGATCGGGCGGTGGATCAGACTGTGTCCGACGATGACGGCGGCAAACACGAGATAAAGTCCGGGAGTCAGGGGATACAGGGGAACGCGGAAGGGCCGTCCCAGGTCGGGGCGTCGCCGCCGGAGCACGATCACGGTCCCTACCGTCAAGGCGCTGAAGGCAGCCAACACCAGCCCACTGTAGATCACGAGTTGCTCGAACGTGCCGGTAAGAATGAGCACCGAGGCCCACGTACTCTGCAACAGCATCGCCCGCACCGGCGCCCCCGTTGGGCTGAGGGCGGCGAAATAGGACGCGAAGGCGCCGTCACGGGCCATAGCCCAGTAGACGCGCGGTCCCGCCCACACCATGGCACTCACGGCCCCCGCGATCGAGAGGCACAGGAGGCCGGCGACGAGCCGCGCGCTCGCCGGCCCCCATAAAGCTGCCGCGGCCTTCTGAGCGACCGGCAGGACCGGCGCCTGGCCCAGCGCCGTCACCGGGAGCGCGTAGAGATACACCAGATTTAGCAACAGATAGATCGCTGCCACAAAGATGGTGCCCCCGATCATGATGCGCGGGATGGTCCTGCCGGGATCGGCGATTTCGCCGGCGATATATCCCGCGACATTCCATCCCAGATACGTGTAGAGGATAAAAATCATGGCCACGATCACCGGCCCGAAACCGGGATCGGTCGCGGCGCGCATGGTCACATGCGACCAGCTCCCGCTTCCCAGCGTGAACCCGCCGAGAATCAAGACCGCGATCGCGGTGACCTTGGTTGTAGTTAGGATCCGTTGCAACACGCCGCCCGCGCCGATCCCTCCCGCGTGCACGACGGTTAGGCTCCAGAGCAACAGTAACGCCAGGATCTTGGCGATAGAACCGTTGTCCTCCGCGATCGGCGCCGCTCGCAGCAGATACGACGCAAAACTCACTGAGGACGCCGCAATGCCGGCCCCAAACCCGATCGTGAACGAGGTCCAGCCGCTGAGAAATCCGAACAACGGGCCATACGCGTGGCGCAAATAAAGATAATCGCCACCCGCCTGCGGGAGCGCCGCGCCGAGTTCGCTATAGGTCAGCGCTCCGGCAAGCGCAATGACCGCGCCGCCTACCCAGAGAGAGAGGATGAGGACAGGATCACCGACGTCGCGCGCCAAAAACCCCGTGGTCGTGAAGATCCCGCCGCCGATGATATTGCTGACAAGCAGGCACGACGCCGTGAACCAGCCGACGCGCCGAGGAACTGCTGCCTCGGCATGGCTCGCGCCATGCGTCTCGCTCATGGCGCGACAGGCCGGAACGTCTGAAAGTGCTGCCTCGGAAGAAAGTCGAAGTCCTTGACGAGGTGATAGCCGGCCGTTTCCATCTCGCGGCGCACGGTTTCTTTCGCCGTCGCGTGTCCGAACCAGCCGCCGTCCTTGTAGTCAATGATCGCGACACGCCCGGACGGATGCAGATGCCGCAGGAGCGACTTGAAGTAGACGACCCGGTTGGTCAAATGATGGTAGGTATTAGAGGTGAAGATGAGATCGACGCCTTCGGCGGGGAGCAGGGGATCATCTGGCAGGGCATGGATCAGCGCAATGTTTCGGAGCCCGA
>DATFCE010000435.1:0-3789 GCA_035253365.1 Nitrospiraceae bacterium | reverse complement strand
CGCCGTCCGGAAGGCCGGGCTGCGTGGAAAGGACAGTCATGAACGTCAGACCATTGCACGACCGCATCATCGTTGAGCGGATTGAGGAAGGCGAACAGAAAGTCGGCGGCATCATCATCCCCGATACCGCGAAGGAAAAGCCCCAGCAGGGCAAGGTCATCGCGGTCGGCAAGGGCCGCATCGAGAAGGACGGTCGAGTGACCCCGCTCGACGTCAAGGCCAACGACACCGTGCTGTTCGGCAAGTACGCCGGCCAGGAAATCAAAGTCGACGGCAACGAATACCTGATCATCCGCGAGGAAGAAGTCCTCGGCGTCATCGAGAAGTAGGAGCCGGGTCTTCAGCCCGGCAACAGAGGAGAGTCATCAATGGCCAAACAGATTGTGTACGGTGAGGAGTCGCGTCAGGCGATCCTCCGCGGCGTCAACGCACTCGCGGACGCGGTGAAAGTGACCCTCGGCCCCAAGGGCCGCAACGTCGTCATCGACAAGAAGTTCGGCTCCCCCACCATCACCAAGGACGGCGTGACGGTGGCCAAGGAGATCGACCTGAAGAACTCGCTCGAGAACATGGGCGCGCAGATGGTTCGCGAAGTCGCCAGCAAGACGTCGGACACGGCCGGCGACGGCACGACGACCGCCACGGTGCTGGCGCAGGCGATCTTCCGCGAGGGCATCAAGATGGTCGTCGCCGGCGCCAACCCGATGGAGCTCAAGCGCGGCATCGAAAAGGCCGTGGCGGCGATCGTCGAGGAGATCAAGAAGCTGGCGCGGCCCGTGTCGGGCAACATGGTCGCCCAGGTCGGCACCATCTCGGCCAACAGCGACGACACCATCGGCAAGATCATCGCCGAGGCCATGGAGAAGGTCGGCAAGGACGGGGTCATCACGGTCGAAGAAGCGAAGTCCATGTCCACGTCACTGGACGTGGTCGAAGGCATGCAGTTCGATCGCGGATACATCTCTCCCTACTTCGTCACCAACGCCGAGCGCATGGAGGCTTCGATCGAGGAGCCGTTCCTGCTCATCAATGAAAAGAAAATCAGCAGCATGAAAGACCTCCTGCCCTTGCTGGAGCAGGTCGCGAAGATGGGCAAGCCGCTGGTGATTATCGCCGAAGAAGTCGAAGGCGAAGCGCTGGCGACTCTCGTCGTGAACAAGCTGCGCGGCACGCTCAATGTGGCCGCGGTCAAGGCGCCCGGCTTCGGGGATCGGCGGAAAGCCATGCTGGAAGACATCGCGATCCTGACCGGCGGCCAGGTGATCTCCGAAGAGCTCGGCCTGAAGCTGGAGAACATCAAGCTCACGGACCTGGGACGTGCCAAACGCGTCACGATCGACAAGGACAACACGACGATCGTCGAAGGATACGGTGATCCGAAGAAGATCGAGGGCCGCGTGAAGCAGATCAAGGCCCAGATCGAAGAAACCACCTCCGACTACGATCGTGAGAAACTGCAGGAGCGTCTCGCCAAGATCGTCGGCGGCGTGGCCGTCATCAACGTCGGCGCGGCGACCGAGACCGAGATGAAGGAAAAGAAAGCTCGGGTCGAGGACGCGCTGCATGCCACCAAGGCGGCGGTCGAAGAAGGCATCGTCCCGGGCGGCGGCGTCGCCTATCTGCGCTGCATCAAGGCGCTCGACAACCTGAAGTTGGCTCCGGAGCAACAGGTCGGCGTCAACATCGTGCGCCGGGCGCTCGAAGAGCCGATCCGCCAGATTGCGGAGAACGCGGGTGTCGAAGGGTCCGTCGTGGTGGACAAGGTTCGGAAGGAATCGAAAGCCAACTACGGCCTCAACGCACAGACCGAAGAGTACGTGGACATGCTCGAAGCCGGCATCATCGATCCAACCAAGGTGTCGCGCAGCGCGTTGCAAAACGCAGCCAGCGTGGCGGGCTTGATGCTCACCACCGAGGTCATGATCACCGAGCTGCCGGAAGAGAAGAAGGAACCGGCCGGCGGCGGCATGCCGGGCGGCGGCCACATGCACGACATGTACTAAGCTGGTAGCGCATAGCGGTCAGCAAAGGCCGGATGGCATCAAGCCATCCGGCCTTTTTTATTACCTTCTTCTCAAGCTATTGACGCGTACGCCAAGTGGCACTATGATTATGCCACTTGATCAATGGAGAGGATAGACATGGCCACACCGGAAGGACTCATTAAGGTGCTGGGCGGGTCAGTCGTGCTCAAGCAACGGGTCCGCACCGTTCAAGACTTGGACCGGTTGGCTCAAGACGGCCTTCCCTTTCAGGCCCTGGAACAAGTCATGGGACGATTTCGACTGGGACGCTTGGAAGTGGAAAAAGTTCTCTCATTGCCATCACGCACCTTTGCGAGACGAAAAGAAGCAGCCCGCATGAGGGCAGATGAATCCGATCGTCTGATTCGTGTGGCGAGAGTAGGCGCGCAGGCCGTTGAAGTGTTGGGAACGGAGGAGCGTGCCGCAGCCTGGTTGCACCGACCCAACCGGGCGTTGGGAAACAGACTTCCTCTTGACCTTCTGAGTACAGATCTCGGCGCGAAGCAGGTGGAAGAGGCGCTGAGCAGAACCGAGCACGGCGTCATCAGCTAATGAAAGTCTGGCGCCTATGCTCGACCCGCCATGCGGCCATGGACGGGGAAGGCGCGCGACTCAACGGAGGGCGTTGGAATCACCCCGGCACCGCCGTCATCTACACATCGGCGACTCTGTCTCTCGCAGTCCTCGAAATGCTCGTCCATGTGGATTCAGATCTGCTGCCCCTGGATCTGATCGCTGTCTCAGCCGAATTTCCCTCCCAGCTTCCCATCAGAACTGTGGCGGAAGAGGCCCTGCCAAGAGATTGGCGCACCTATCCTGCGCCTGAAAGCACGCAATCGCTGGGCACGGTATGGGCTCATTCGGGTGATACGGTCGTGCTGGCCGTGCCGTCGGTAGTTGGCCCGGACGAAGGCAATTACCTGCTGAACCCGGTGCATCCGGATTTCCACAAAATAACGTGGTCTGCTCCCAGGCCATTTCAATGGGATGTGCGTTTGCTGAGTTAAGGAATATGAGATGAATAGGAAAAGACTCATGGAATGAGCTGATAACTGGTGGCGAAGAAGTGATCAGTTAAGGCTGATCGCAGGCGGAACGCACGACGCTACGCGGCTTGGTGTTGAAACTGCGGTGCTAAGTACGGAGTCCTATCCGGGGAACTATTGTTCTTCTGACCACGATCACTCAGACGCATCGTCGCCATTTTTAGACATTCTTCATCGATATGAGATTTGGAATTTGACTGCAATCCGCGCAGCCTGGTCCACAACCCACGCGATGTCACTCATAGGCTTTCCCTTCAGCAATTCACCAGCAGTTCCAAATTGCAAGGTCATCGGGTTTTGAGCCCCACCCGAAGCAAAATCTCACTGTCGATCGCGCAGTCTGGATTCCTCGCGTATCAACTTCTGGGCCTCACGAGAACATTTGAAATATTCGTCGGTGTATTGAGTCCCGTGGGCCTGTATGAAGTCATCCACTCGTCCTGGATTCGACCCAGTCTCGAACAGGGGGGATCCTGGCAAATCCGGAAACCGTGGTGGCCGCAACCAGAACAAACGCTCCTATGACGACAACGGGCCTTCATATGATTAATCACAATGACGTACGTGGCTGCTGTTTGTCTCCTGTCTTCGACCTTCCCCCTATTGCGAGTACCGCTGCCAATAAATATCCTCCAAGCCTACATCTTTCGGTCCGAGGCGCTGACTATCTTTTCCACGGATTTAATCGTCTACTGCTTCCGTCTGCTAAAGGAGTACGG
>DATFCE010000434.1:0-13653 GCA_035253365.1 Nitrospiraceae bacterium | reverse complement strand
GGGCTACGTTGAGGACTTGGACGAGCCGAGAACAAAGCTGGGGGACGGTTTCAACATCCTAATACACCTGCCGGAATCGCTTTCGCAAAACATGTCCCGCAATGTTGAAGAGCAATGTCATCAACAACAAGGCGAGGCCGACGACAAAAATGGTCTGATACCCGAGGCTGCCGTGGGGCAAGTCGCCCAGACTGACTTGAACGATGTACGCAGTCATCGTCGCGGCCGGTTCCAAGGGGTTCCATGTGAGAGTGGGTTGCATTCCCGCCGCAATGGCGACGACCATAGTCTCGCCGATCGCGCGGGAAACACCCAGCACATAGGCGGCGGCAATGCCCGACAGGGCGGACGGGATCACCACCCGCAGCGCCGTTTGCATACGCGTCGCGCCCATAGCGTAAGAGCCTTCCCGGAGATGCACGGGCACCGCCCGCATCGCATCTTCACTGACCGAACTGATGTAGGGAACGATCATGACGCCGATGACCAATCCGGCGCTCAGCATATTGAAGCCGGGCAGATCGGGCCAGATCCGCTGGAGCAGTGGGGTGACGAATAACAAGGCGAAATATCCGTACACCACCGTGGGTACCGCGCTCAGCAATTCCAGCACGGGCTTGATCGTTTCACGCACGCGGCCTGGCGCGTACTCACTCAGATAAACGGCGGTAATCGTGCCCACCGGCACGGCGACCAATAGGGCCACGGCCGTGGTCACTACTGTTCCGGACACCAGCGGCAGGATCCCATAATGCGGCTCCGAAAACAGCGGGGTCCACTGTGTATCGGTGAGGAAGACACTGAGGGGAACTTGCCGGAAGAATGTCACTGATTCATATGTCAGCACCCCTACGATGCCCACGGTGATTCCGACCGAGGCAAGGGCCGCTACAAAAAGCAGCGATTCAATCGCTCTCTCCTTGAATTGCCGGAAGGGCGGAACGAAATTGCCGGTAAAAGAGAGTCTTCTCAACGCCTCAGTTCGGGCCAACGGTGTATCCATCCAGCGCTCTTAAAGCTTCGCTTCTCGTCTCAGAAGATCTTCTATCTTCAGCCCCACCGTGGATGTGCCCTGGAAGGCCGTGCCGAGCTTGCCGTCCTGGAAGTGCTCGCGGGCCAGTCGGTAGGCTTCGGGAGGCAACGGCACATATTTCACTTGCGCCACGAGCGTAGCTGCATTCGTCAAATAAAACTCGACGAAGCTCTTGACCTCCGATCGTTTCGCCGATGTGCTGTTCACATAGATAAAGATCGGCCGGGACAATGGCCGATAGGTCCCATCCTCCACGGTCTGTGGTGAAGGCAATACCGGCCCCTTGCTTTCATCGACTCCTATGGCCTTGAGCTTCTTTTTATTGGGTTCAAAGTAAGCCAAGGGAATGTAGCCAAGCGCGTGCTTATCATTGGCGATTCCTTGCACCAGGGTATTGTCATCTTCGCTGGCGGTATAGTCGCCGCGACTGGCCTTCGCTTTTCCGACAATGGCCTCGGTGAAATAATCGAAGGTGCCTGAGTCCGAACCGGCCCCGAACAGCTTTAAGGGCAGATCAGGCCAGGAAGAACGGATCTGGTTCCACTTGGTAATGCGGCCTTGAGCCGATGGCTCCCACATTTTCTTCAGCTCATCGACTGTGATGGATTCCGCCCACGTGTTGTGATGGCTGACCACAATCGTCATGGCATCAAAGGCCACCGGCAATTCATGGTATTGCACGCCGTTTTTCCTGCAGACGTCCATTTCTTCAGTCAGGATGGGCCGTGACGCATCTTGAACGTCCGTTTCTCTCCGGCAAAATTTCTTGAAGCCCCCGCCGGTCCCGGAAATGCCGACAGTGACTCGCACGGCGCCACGGTTGGCATTTTGAAATTCCTCTGCCACCGCCTCCGTAATAGGAAAGACGGTGCTAGACCCGTCAATTTTAACCAACGCCGCCGGCTGTGATTGGCTCGGCAAAGTCACCCAGCACAGGGCGCCCATCACAAGGGTAGTAGCGGCCAGGACTTGCCAGGTTTTCAAAGACGTCATATTTCTCTCCTTTGCCTGAAAGATCGGATGCTAAGCGAATGACATTTCGAATGCGTCTCATGTTTGTTAAGAAGGCGTAAACTTTCGATAGAAAGGATTTAAACGTGCGGAATGAATGAATTGTCGATTCACACGCCGGCGCCACAGCTTCTCCTAGCGAGCGCCAGTTCGTATTGAAAGCCGCGCCGCCGGAGAATAACCGCGCCTCGCCGGCTCAACGTATCGACAGTGTGGAATAATTGACTCCAACTCAATTGCGGAAGATGCTCGATGACCTGCTCCAACGTCAGCAGATCCACCGATTCCAGCACGTCCAGCACTAATGCTTCTTGCCCTGAATATTGGTCAGACATGGCAGGCGCTCCTTGTAGGGTGATTTTCCGAATGGTCGGTCTCCGAGTGAAGCCAGTCCATCAGGATGCAGGCGTAGGACTGGAGAAAACCTTCAGGCTTGGAAAATACGACGCCGCGAAGAAGCAGACGATCCCCGGCTCCCTCGATTTCTCGGTGAAAGGCAAATGAACGCGGAGACGGGCGGTCGACGCTGTCTTGTAGGAAGGCCATCACGCTGTGGCAAAAATGCATGATGTCGGTCGGCAGTGTGACGTTGCGCTCGTACGCCGGCTGTCGTTTGTTGATCTGTGCCACGATGGCGCGTGCGGCGGCGTTCATATATACGATGTGGAAGGGAGGCGTGAGAATGAGGATGCCGCGTGGCCCTATCGTCGGATGCTGCATGGTTGGACTCCACATTGCCCTAGGTACATATCGGTTTCATCACGGGAATGTTAGAAGATTGTAAATTCTTTTCCGCGTCGCCGTAGCCTGCCTATGCCGGACGTGAGGTCGGATCGTCATGCGCGGGGGAAAATCGTACGGCAAGGACTCGCATGCCGGCGAGGGCCAACAGAATGGCGCCCAACAAGGCAAAATGCAGAAGATCACCGCCTTTGAACCAATGGGAGATGATTTCCGTCAGCATGACGACCAAAATGGTATCAACAATAAACGTGACCTTGACGCGTCCTTCCGAGAAGTACGCGACGGTGGTTTTAAAAACTTCCACGACCGCCAGGAGAATTAAGGTGTCGATGATCACCTGCCGCAATGCGACTTCCAGAGGATGGTGGATCAGAAGCCGGAGGTCCATGAACGTCTTGACTACCCCGCCGGCCAGCGCCGCCAGAATGGTCAGAATGAGCAGGCTGAGAACGATGCGGATGCCTCTGCTCCAGACGTCGGTGAAATCCATCTCACCGGTCCGTCCGATCCACCACAATTTCATATCGAACATAACGTCTTTCATGCCAGCGCCTGTCAAAATTCATCGAGCGAGACGGGATGCAGGAGATCACGGACGGACAGCACCCCGACGATGTCTCCGGACCTCATGACTGCGAGATGGCGCGTCTGGTTGCGTTCCATCAGATCGGCGGCTTCGGTAATGGGGCGGCTTGCCTCGATGCCGATGACCGGACTGCTCATGATGCTGCCAACCGGCACAAATCCCGGCATCTGATCCTGGCCGACGATTTGGCGCACGATATCGGTTTCAGTCACGATCCCGACGATGCGATCGTTGTGCTCGACAAACACGCTGCCAATTTTTCTCTCTTTCATGAGTTTGGCCGCCTCGGATACCGACGAAGAATCTTCTACTTTCGCCAAGTCCTGCTTCATCAATTTCTGTGCTGTGATCATCGGTTCCTCCTTTTATAAGTTAACCTGCTGCTGGACATGATCTGCCGGGGATACATTCAAAGGACGTGTTCTGCTGTCAGTGCATTGCCTTCTCGGTCTCGAAGAAGCGGGTAGAGCTTTTTGTGTTGCATGCCCCCCAGAGTGCCGACGGCGTACACCAGTGGGGTCAGTAACGCCGCACTTCCTTCAATGGTGACAATAACCGTCAGAATCTGATGCATCTTTACCTCCTCGGTTATCGGCTCAATGTACGCGACTACACTACCCAGGGACTGTTACCATCATCACTAACTCGCCGCCAGCATATAGTCTCTATGTTCCGTTCATCTCAACGACCTGTCACGAACAGGTTAATTCTTTGGAAAGATGCCGAAAAGATACCGGCGAGTCGGCTGCCGGCCGCGAAAATTTTACACATCCTTAATGGACACGTTATGTGCCGGCAATCATCCGATCGTATTGTGAAGCGCGCAACGATTCGACGCCGACAGATCGAACGGTGTGAACTACTTACAGGAGGTATGTATGACCGACGTCCATCATGGTAAGGAGGGCGCGAAAGCAACGCGGCGGCTCCTGGCTGGTGTGGTGGCTATGATTGTCATGATCGGAATGGTGCAGTCGGCCACTGCGGAACACGTCGGGGCCAACCATGCCAAGCCGACGGTGGAATCTGCGATGGCGATGTACACGCCGGCGTCGCCGGTGCAGGGCCGTCTTACGATTGCGGGGTCGGACACGATGCAGCCGATCATGACCAAGTTGGCCATGGAATTTCGTCGCTGGCATCCTGAGGTGAAAATCGCCGTCCAAGGCTCGCGGAACCACCAAGAGAGCAGTGAACTGCCTTTGCTCGGACCGTTGCTTGACGGGCTAGCAAATTCCCGGCGCGGAGATGGAAAAACTTCAGGACACTTCGGCTCCAATGACGTGCGGCTGCTTGCCTCATCGCGTGAGTTGACCACGGGAGAGATCAAGCGGTTTGTCGCGAGATACGGCTATGAGCCGACGGCTATTCCAGTAGCCCAGGATGCGGTCGCCATCTATGTCCATCGAGAGAATCCCATTCAAGGGCTGACCCTGGAACAGCTTGATGCCATCTTTTCCAAGTCCCGAAAGCGAGGCGCGCGGGAGCTGATTGTGAATTGGAGCCAAGTCGGAGTGGAAGCCTGGCCGAAGGCGCCGCTTCGTTTGTATGGTCGCGACAAGCGATCAACGGGCACGCGGCCATTTTTCACTCATACCGTCCTGCTCGATGGGGAATTCAACGATCGGGTCAGAGAGGAGCCCGGGTCGGCGTCCGTCGTCCTCGCTGTGGCCAATGATCCGTACGGCATCGGCTACAGCGGGATCGGCTTTGAGAGTACGGGGGTGCGCGAAGTGCCTTTGGCGGAACGGGCCGGTATGCCCTTTGTCCTGCCGACGAGCGACACCGTCAAAAGCGGCGCGTATCCGTTGAGCCGCAATCTGTATCTCTACGTCAATAAGGCGCCGAACGAAGAGCTTCCGGCGGCCATTCTTGAATTTCTGCGATTCATCAATAGCCAGTCCGGCCAGCAGGCCGTGGTCAAAGCCGGAGTCTATCCGCTCACGGCCATGCAGGTCGCCAGGAACCTCCGCGCGCTGACCGGGACCGACGTCCAAGCCGCGTCTTTATCTTCACTGAGTCAGGCGCATCAGAAGTAGGCGGAACGCGCGCAACGCACCGGCGGCTCCGGAAGCCGCCGGTGCGTTGTCTTGTGTGCCGACGCATCGAGTGCCGCGCCGGCCGGATGCGGAACCGTGCTAGGAAGGAGTTATACCCATGATACCTCACCTCGGATCGCTCTTGATGATCACCCTGCTCGCGGCATGTGCGACCGGGCCGGACCCGGTGGTGATTTACGAAAGTCCCCGGGAAGCGGTCCGGGTGGCGTTCGATCCTCAATCCGGAACAGGGCATAGTCATCCGGCGGCAATCACACCGGATCAGATGGCGAAGATCCTTCAAGGCGTGCGGGTCAGTCAACGTAATACATTCGGACTCGGCGGGTTATTTGGACAGAACGAAGAAGCGCCGGCATTTTCCACGTCGGAGATCGCCGTGCTGGCTTCCCCTCTATCGCGGGCGCTCGCGATGGCATCGCCGAAAGATCTCGCGACATTTTATGCGACGAGCTATGACCCCAAGCTGGGCAAGCTGGTGACCTCCGGCGGGCTCTTCGTTCGCCATCAACGCGTCTATATAATGGTGGCCAATTCCCGCACGCCCCCGAGCGCGGGTCCGTATGAAGGCACGGCCTATGAGCTGGATAACCGGAATGAGCCGCTCACGCCCATTGCGCGTTATCGATTCAGCGTAGGATTCGTGCCGGAAGACGCACGACTGCCTCTAGACCAAGCCGGTGCTGAAGATGGCTATACCCGGCGGTATGTGGATAAATCCAAGCTGCTTGTGATCGATCTCTTGCGTCTTCCGGCGGCGACTGCCGATCGCCGGTCATCCCCAAATGACCCGCGCGAACCAGAAGTACAGCGGAATGCCCAGGGCAATGTTAAACGGGAAGGTAATGCCCAGTGAGGCAGTGAGGTACAAAGACGGATTGGCTTCCGGCAATGAGATGCGCATGGCGGCAGGCGCGGCGATGTAGGAGGCGCTGGCGGCGAGCACGCCGAGCAGGGTCGCGCCGGAAATGCTCAATCCCACGGCGCCCCCTGTCAACACACCAAACAGCCCATAGAGAATGGGCATGAGAATACCGAAGGCGATCAAAAAGACACCGACCGTGCGCACCTCGGCCAAACGCTGACCGGCGAGCAGGCCCATCTCCAGCATGAAGAGAC
The DNA here is from genome assembly GCA_035253365.1 of Nitrospiraceae bacterium. Taxonomy (GTDB): domain Bacteria; phylum Nitrospirota; class Nitrospiria; order Nitrospirales; family Nitrospiraceae; genus DATFCE01. The sequence continues at coordinate 7,103 of DATFCE010000434.1, read as the reverse complement.
ATAAGACCCCCTTGAATGGATCGACAAAGAAGGCCTTCGTCATCATGACGCCTTCATGACCCGTCAGATAGCCGATCACCAGCGCGCCAAACAAAATCATGGTTCCTTTTCCGGTCATCACTTCATGCATCACGACTTTCAGCCAGCCGTTGCTGGGCGTGGACTCTACTTGCAGCGCCAGCCTGGCCAGAAAGATCGACGCGACAATCCCAATCAGCTCCATGATGGCCAGAAATGCCGAGATATAGGCCTCCGGATGGAACTGAAGGCTGACAAGAAATTGAGACGCCACCGCAAACGTCACCGCGCTGACGGACCCGTAGTGCCCCGCCACAGCGGCCGCATCGTGGACGGTAAATCCTCCGAGGCGGCGGAGCACTACATAGCCGATGCACGGAATTAGAACTCCGAGAAATGCCGCCGCCATGAGCGGCACCCAAATCGACATCAATCCGACTTCACGAATCTCCGCTCCGCCCTTCATTCCGATCGCCGCGAGCAGATACAGCACCAGACCGATGTACAAGGCCTCCGGCACCTTCAACTCCGAACGCACCAGCGTAGCGAAGAGACCTAAGGCAAAAAATAACGGCATGGGAGTCAACAAGTTCGCCTGGATTGCATGCAAGACGTCCATTATTCTCCTTATGCCGTGACGGCTTTCGAGGTGTGGTATTCACGAACAGCTTTTGGGAACCTAATTCCAAAACCAGTTGAGCTGAAGCCTTATCAAATTGCCGTAGGCATTGAACTGCTGCCCCGGGTTGGTAGCCGTGCCGGGAGTCGTTTGAAACACGTTTATCCGTTCGGTAAAGGTATAGGCTACGGTGAACTCCCATTGTGGATCAGGCATCCACGCGACGCCGAGCTCCGTTTCTTGCATCGTGTCGTTCGGGGCGCCGGTCTGAAATTTCAGACCCCCGTGGTAGGTTTGATACCTCGCATAGAAGTTCGCCAAAGCTACGTCGGAGTACTTCCACATATAATGTCCCTGGATGTATCCTCCGTAGAGAGCGCTTTCCCGGATAATGCCATTCTGATCGCGTTCCGGCCCTCGTCCAATCACGTATTCCGCAATGAACCCCCACGGCTGAGGCGGGTAATAGATGAAAAAGTTCAAACGCTCGTCCAGGTACTTGCCTGATTGATGACCACCGTCGAATCTGGAGAATAAGGTTGTCCCGGTAGCAGGCGTACCGGGGGACACGCTGAATTGACCGCGATAGGCGTTCATGCCGATCTCGAACAAGCGCCCGCCGGGCAATTCGAACGGATAGGCCAGACGGATTCCGACGTGCTTATCCTTGTTAATTTCAGGCGCATTCAATCCCTGTCCGTTGTACACGGTCACATTAATCATGCCCCAGTCACCGGCGCCATAGAGATAATCAATCATTTGTTTCCAGCGGTGTTGGGCAAACTTCGGGGTCCATTGAAATGAAATGCCCATATCACGCTCGCTTTGTGCGCCGGAATTCGTGGCATCGGCGCGGTCAATGGCGATCCGCTGTCGGCTGGCCTGCCAGTTATCCCACGACACGGGCACGCGTTGAAGTCCGACCCGGAATCGAAATTCTTTGTTCTTGTCGAAGTAGTATTCCCCCCAGGCATCGCGCATCGTGAGCACGTGAGTGTTGCCGCTGATGTTGCTGGCCAGATCCGGCTGGATGAAGATTCCGACGCGGTCCGACACCTGGCCGGTGACGACCCATCGGATTCGACGGTAGAAAAACCCCGGTTGCGCACCATTGGCAACATCGCCGACCGACGCGTCATGGTAGGTCCTTACCTGTCCGTTCGGATTGCCAAGTTGGTTGTAGCGAAACATGCCATATCCGTAGTGGCGCAGCCGCTCATACCAGCGTGGGCTCGCAGTGTATTCCGCGACGATCGCGCTCTCGGTTGCCCGCCGTTCCGCTTCGGCCTTTAGGCGGAGGTAGTCGTCCATCGTAATCAGTCCCTTTTCCAGCATCAGGTCTTCTACCGTGATGCCCTCCACAGAGGGGAGGGTCGCCGGAGTCTTAAATCCGGACTCGAACGGCCCGGGCGGCTTCGGAGTAGCCGGTGCCGGAACGGGGGCCGCCTCCTGCGCGTGAGTCGAGACACTCATCCAAGGATGAGGCGCGAATATGACTGCAGTCGGCAGGCAAGCGAGAAAAACCAGTCGTGTCACAGTGCCGTGAAATCGTTGCAGACGAACGTTCATTCGACCTCCTGTCTCATTGGTGGAGTGGCTCAGAAAACGAGACAGGAGCATAGAGAAGCCCGATGATCGGCTCCTCAGCGGATCGTCAAAGATCTGTTAAAAGGCGGGAAGGACAGAGGGGAAGGAAGCAATTTTACAGTTCTGTAACAAGGTGAAGACTTCCCCGAAATAAGGCCGGCGTAATGTCACATGAGCATTTCCGCACGAGTGTGCGGACGTGCGCATTACGACGGGTGAATTCGGTCAACCTCCAGGAGTGTGAAAGTCAGGTTCATTGACTCAATGTGGAGGAAAAGATGGCAAGCGGGCGTGAGCATATCGTGTTGGTGACTTCGGATGAGGTCTTTGCGCGCACGATGGAAAAGCAATTGAGGGACAATGGCTATGATGTGACGACGGCGGGGACGGTGACCGCCGGGCTGAACGCCGCGCGGCGTACCATCCCGTCGCTGGTCTTGCTGGATCGACGGGAGCGGGATATCGGTGAACTGCGTCGGGAGCCCAATTTACGAACGGTGCCGTTCGTCGCGCTTCAACCGCTTGGTCAACCATGCGATGAAGAGGATTGTCTAAAGGTTCTCGATCTGGGCGTCGATATGGCGCTGTGCAATCAGGGATATCGCCAGGTCCTCGCGAGGGTGAGAGCCGTGTTGAGACGAGAGCATGCGGCTGCCATGCCGAAACTGATATACAAAGTGGGCGGCCTGTGCATGGACATCGATCGGTATGAAGTGACGATCGATGGACGGTTTGTCGATCTCACGCCAAAGGAGTTCCGGATCCTCCAGCAGTTGGTCAGCGCGCCGTCACGCGTATTCTCCCGGGAGGAGCTCCTCAACAAGATTTGGGGCGAGGACGTTGCCCTAGAAGAGCATACCTTGGATGTTCACATCCATTCCCTCCGCCAGAAGATCGAAGCCGACCCGTCCCACCCACGCTTCATCGTGACCGTCCGGGGAGTGGGGTACAAGCTGAAGGTACCGTAAGGCAGGTTGCTGACGTGTCGTCGAGCCGTCCCCGTTCCCGTACGCTAAGCCTGTCAAGGCATAGTGCTTCTCCAACAGTTGAAATTGCCTCGGCGCGGGATTAGCGGTGATCAGCCCGGCCACCACGTTAAATGTAGAGCATCTCCTCGTCAACCGCGCCTGCGCCGTTGTTCGCGGTAAAGTCCGTGATCCCCGTAAACTCTTCCAGCTTTGTTCCATTGACCGCTTCAATCCTGTAGGCGGCGTTTGATCCCGCCGGCGTTTTGACGATCAAGATATGGGCCTGTTCCTTGGAGACGTTTACCTTGCCGGCCCTCAGGTCGCAATACATCGTGTCAGCAGGCCATATGGGCACCTTCGCCCCGGGCAGGCAATTGGGAAACTGTTGCATCGTGATGAATGCCGCTACGCTTGTCAGGCGAAGCACCGACAGCTTGGCGTAGTAATCATCTCCGCTCATCAATTTGGCGCACAGGATCATGCCCTCCTGGAGATTGGAGACAAATGTGCTGCTCCCTTGCTTTTCGATATCGTTAAAAATGCCGTCCCCATACACGTAACCGAGCTGGGGGGTATGCAAGACATCCCGGACTCTCTTCCCCTTCACGATTTCATCCCCCTTGAGCCATTCATCCATGGATGGCGGCGTAGCGCCGTTGTGCTTTTGAAACCAATGCCCCCATTGTTTGTCGACAAACGCATGATGCAGCCAGAATCCCGCGTCGCGGGGCGAATGACGGCGGCCCATCGTGCGTCCCAATTCGGCATGCACATGGTTGTGGTAGCCCACCTCCAAATCGATCTGGAAGTCCTCAAAATCTTTTTCATCAAAGTCGGGGAGCAAGGTCGAAAGCTCATTCGAAGGGAACTCAACCCGCTGGCCTTCGTTGTCCGATATCTTTTTGAGCGCTTCAGGAAACGGATCTTTAAATGCATTCCAATATGGAATCGTCACGTTCGACACTTCTCGGCGGAGGCGATTCTCGAACTCGTTGATGAACACCCGATGCCATGCGAGGAAATGCGTCCCCCGATGATGCCATACCTTTTTCTTGTCATCCCACTCGGAGTGCACTTTCCAATCGTGCTCGTTCTTGTGTTTAAACGCCGCTGCATGTTCATCGGCGAAATCGTCGAGTGACGGTTTGTCGACGCCTTTTAAGAACCCCTCTTTGAGTTCTCGAAAAGCACAGATGAAGTTGTCCCACTCGGCGGCGGTCATGAATCTCTGGTCTTTCCTGACTTTCATGGCAAATCCCTCCTCTGCTGGCGACTCACGAGTCGTCTTTTTACGCCACGACCACGATCATGCCTCAAGCAGAATGGGTACCTGTCGGAACTTGTTCGCCGAATTGCCGTTTATCAAGATGTTGCAGTCCCGGAACATCCGCGCGAGCCAAACGTCAGCAGCGCATCGGTATCGCTTCAGATACGAGGTGGATATCGTATCGGATACAGGAGGGACTTCAGTGGAGGGCGCTTCAACTACCGAGGCGTTTTCAGGACTCTGGGCAACTCGTCATACTTGTAAGATTTGAGATGGATGGAGTGCAATCGAAGGCGTGCAGTATAGCCGCTGTCAGCCCTCCTCGACGATCTTCTTGAGCCGGCGGTCGAGGGCAAATCGCGTCAGGCCGAGGTGCTTGGCGGCGAGGCTTTTGTTGTGTCCCGAGATGCGAAGCACCTCTTCAAGAATCGCCGATTCCACGTCCGCCAGCGTCTGCTGGCCTAGTGCCATCTCGACCCGCACGATCTGCTGGTCTCCCTGCGTAACGGCCACGGCGGCCGATGAAGCCGTGTCATACAATTCCCGGGGGAGGCAGCTGGCGGTCAAGGTCTTGCCGTGGCAGAAAATCACGGCCCGTTCGATGATGTTTTGCAGCTCGCGGATATTGCCCGGATAGGCGTAGCGCTCCAACAGGTCGCGGGCCTCAACATCGATTTCCAGCACTTCCTTGCCGAATTCCTGTCCGTACCGCACGAGCGCCCGCATGGCCAACGGGATCACATCTTCAAGTCGCTTTCGCAGCGGCGGCAGCTCAAAGACCACCACGTTGAGCCGAAAATACAGGTCCTCCCGAAAGTGCCCCGAGGCGACGTCCTTTTTCAGATCCCGATTCGTGGCGGCGATCAAGCGGAAGTCTACGGCGATGTCTTCCATGCCACCCAGTCGCCGGAATGATCGTTCCTGCAGCACCCTCAGTAGCTTTGCTTGCATGGCGAGATCCAGGTCGCCGATCTCGTCCAAAAACAAGGTGCCGCCTTCCGCGCGTTCCAGCAGGCCCAATTTGCGCTGGTGGGCGCCGGTAAAGGCGCCGCGTTCATAGCCGAAGAGCTCGCTTTCGAACAGCTCGCGCGGGATCGCCATGCAATTGACGCCGACAAACGGGCCACGGGCCCGCGGGCCATTGTGATGCAACACGCGCGCGATGAACTCCTTGCCGGTTCCGGTCTCGCCCAACAGGAGGACGCTGCTTTTCGGGTTGTGCGCGACCTCACGCACCTGGGCAACCAAGTGCTGCATGGCGGCGCTTTCGGCGACGAGGCTGTCCATCGCAAACTGATCGCCGTCCCGTTCCGATTGATACGCCAGCCGATGGCGAAGCTCGAGCAATTCCAACGCGCGCTCCACCACTTGGTCCATTCCTTCGAAATCCACCGACTTGATCAGAAAGTCATACGCTCCCAGCTTCATGGCTTCGACGGCATCCTGCACCGTCCCATAGGCCGTGAGGAGAATGACGAGCGACTGCGGCGATTTCGGGCGCAAGGCCTTGAGCGTGTCGAGTCCCGACAGGCCGGGCATCTTCAAATCGAGCAAAATCAAATCCGGCGCCTCGCGGTCCAGCGCATTGATCAGGGCTTCTCCCGACTCGAAGCCGGAGACGCGGTGCTGCCGGCGCGAGAGCCGTTTGACGAGCGCCGAGCGGATCGCCGGCTCATCGTCGGTGACGAAGATCGTGGCTTTCATACGTCGCTCGCCATCATGCGCGGCTGCTGCCGCAGGGGCAGCCAGATGCGAACCGTCGTGCCCAAGCCGGGCTGGCTGGCGACGTGAATGTCGCCATAGTGGGCGTCAATGATATTGCGGCAGATCGCCAAGCCGAGGCCGGTGCCGTGGTGCTTGCCGGTGGTAAAGAACGGTTCGAACACGTGCGGGAGGTCCTGCGGGGCGATTCCGGCGCCGCTGTCGGTGACCGTCAAGGTTACGCCAGGCTCTTGATCACGACGGGTTTCAAACGCGGTCACGCTTAGGGTGCCTCCACGGCCCATGGCCTCCCCGGCGTTTTGGAACACGTTCAACAGCACCTGTTTGATCTGATCGCGGTCGGCCTGTAGCGGCGACAGGGTCGGATGCAAGGCGCACGTCACATGAATCTGCTTGGCCGAGAGGGGCGCGTCCAATAACTTCAGCACTTCTTGAATCACATCGTTCAGAGCAAACAGCACGGGCGCAAAACTGCGCGGTCGGGCATAGTCGATGATTTGGTTGACGATGCGATCCAGCCGCCGTGTCTCATCCAGGATGGTCTCGAGATCGGCGCGGCGGGGGTCGTTCGGATCCGCGTCGTCCAACAGCAGGGACGCGGTCGACCCGATCCCGACCAACGGATTTCTGATTTCATGCGCGATGCCGGCCGCCACTTGCCCTAATGTTGCGAGGCGCTCGACCCGGCTCAAGCGGGCTTGCATCTGCTCCAACGCGGTAATGTCCACGTTGAATCCTTGATACATGGTGATCCGTCCCTCGTCGTCCCGGATCGGGATTCTGCGGCTCAGCACCTTCCGGACCGTGCCGTCTCGATGCAGAAAGCGAAAGACCGTTTCATAATGCCGGTTCTCATCCACGGCTTGGGCGAATTCGCCGAGAACCCGCTCCCGATCCTCCGGATGGATCGATTGCCGAATCA
>DATFCE010000433.1:0-4028 GCA_035253365.1 Nitrospiraceae bacterium | reverse complement strand
GCGCAATGGGTCAAGCTCAAACCCATGCTGGATGCCGCGCATCACGCCGTTCTTGGACACGGGTTCGACCCTCTCAAACCGGAACGGTTTCATCAACTGCATGACATCGTCATCAAGCTGACCGGCGTCAATGAGATGGCCTTGCCGAAGTTCCCCACGTTGAACTTGTAGGCGCGCGGCAAGGGGCAAGGGGACTGAGGAAAAAGAAAACTAGGTCGACTTACCCACCTCTTGCCTCTCGCCCATTGCCCCTCGCCCAATATTATGGAAGTGAGAATTTACTATGAAGACACCGACTGCGCGGGAGTCGTGTATTATGCAAATTATCTGAAATACTTTGAACGGGCGAGAACCCACTATTTGGAAGAACGCGGCATTTCGGTCGTGGAGTTGTTGAAAGACGGGTCGCAGTTTATGGTCGTACGGGCGAACATTGAGTATCGATCACCCGGGCGGTATGGCGACCGGCTCTGGATCGACACGCGCATCAGCGAGCGGGGGAAGGCGGCGTTGCGTTTTGCACACGTGGTTCGGGAGCAGTCCAGTGGCCGAGTCGTGGTGGAAGGATCGGCCACACTTGTCGCGGTCAATGCCGAAGGGAAGATCGTGCGGCTGCCCCAACCGTTGCTCGACATGCCGGCGTTGCCGAATGCGAAACACGCGCGGCGAACTGATCCAAGCGGAAGGCTCGACAAGACCCTAAGTCACCATTTCCCGGCTAGGCGCCCGCGCGCTTGATGGAGCTGCCTATGGACAAGCTCGGCACATGGATCGCGATTGCCGCGGTCGCGATCGGCTTCATTGTTCTGGCCTGGCTGCTGTTTTCGGAGTCACCCACCGACAAGAAGAAATAACGCGAAGACGGAGAGGCGACTTAGCCGTGTCCCTTTTGTAGTTCCTTGAAGACGTCGGGATAGTGCTCCAACCCGCATTCAGGACAAAGGCCATGGCTGAAGTCCGCTTGGGAATTCGCCGCAATGTACACTTCGATCTGCTTCCAATATCCTTTATCGTCGCGAACTTTTTTGCAATACGAGCAAATCGGCAAAAGCCCCCGGAGAATCTTGGTCTCCTCTTCCGCCCGCTTGCGCAGCACCGACAGAATGGCCGTCATCCAGATGATAAAGATGGCAATGGCGCGGTTCACCATGTCAATCCAGACTTCGCCGTGGGACATCATGACAAATCCTACGATTGACAGCGCGGTACAGATCGCCGCCGCCGACACGACTAGTGAGGCTTGCTTTTTCGAAGACCACAGCGCCAGCCATGCCACCGGCGTCACATAGAGCATCTCGGTTGCGATTTGGCCGGTCGAGACAAACGTATCGAGGACGAACACCATCCCAGCCAGGCAGATATTCAAGAGCAGGAGAAGCGAGTCACTCTTGACGCCCGGAGTTGCGGCGGACAACGTAGGAGAGACGTTCAATGTGTGCTCACTTGGAAGGGACGCCGGCATCGCAGCATTCGGTCTCTTGCTCTTGGTGGTCGTATAAGGAGCGCGTCACAAGTATAGCCGGCATACGCGTAAGCCGCTATCGGACTAGTGATTACGTAGTACTTGGCTCGCATGGCGACCGCCGGCTCAACCGCAAGGAGGCGCATTGACAAGTGCAAAAACCGCATGCTGAAATGGCTTGAAGGGAGACTGTGAGCAGTACGGGTGCGACGTAACCGAAGGGAGAAGGTCCATGGACATGTTCGGACGGGTGGGGTTAGTCGAAATACCGGTTCTGATCGCCCCGGATCAAAAGGCCTGGCTGGATCAGATGGTGAAGGAAGGCAAAATTGCGGTGCCGCCTGGGGGGACGTTGGAGAAAGGCTCGTTGATCTCGATGTTCATCCGCATGTTGATTCACAATGCGATGGAAGAGCAGAAGCGGCAAGCCGCGTTGGAAGAGGATGACGAGGATGAATAGCTTGAGGGTTAGAGAGATTTGAATACGGCGCGAGCGCTTGCGATGGTGTCCTCGATGTCTTTGGAAGTATGCGCGGTTGAAAGAAAGGCCGCTTCGAACTGAGAGGGCGCCAGGTAGATGCCTTTTTTCAGCATGGCATGGAAGAACTTGGCGTAGGTCTGTGTATCGGATTGCTTCGAGGCCGCATAATCGACGACGGGTCCTTTGGCGAAAAACGCGCCCAGCATGGAACCCACCCGAGTTTGAGTCATCGGAACGCCGGCCTTCTTCGCCGCCGCGCCCCACCCTTCAGCCAACGCCGCTGCCCGCGCTTCAAGTCTTGCATATACTCCCGGCGCCTTAAGCTGTTTCAGTGTTTCAATCCCTGCGGTGACGGCTAAGGGATTGCCCGACAGCGTGCCGGCTTGATACACAGGCCCTGCCGGCGCGATCCATTGCATGATGTCCTTGGCGCCGCCATAGGCGCCGACCGGCAATCCTCCGCCGATGATTTTTCCCAGACAGGTCAGATCCGGCGTGACGCCATAGAGCGCCTGAGCGCCGCCATAATGGACGCGGAACCCCGTGATGACCTCATCAAAGATGAGAAGCATGCCATGCGCGCGGGTCAACTCACGAAGAGCGGGGAGGAAGTCGTCACCCGGCGGAACGACCCCCATGTTGCCGGCCACCGGCTCGACGATGACGCAAGCCAGTTCCCGATGGCGCGACTCAATCAAGGATCGCACCCTGTCCACATCGTTATATGGTGCGGTGAGCGTCAGCCGCGTGAACTCCGCCGGCACGCCGGGCGAGTCGGGGATGCCGAGCGTCGCGAGCCCGGAGCCGGCTTTGGCCAAGAGATAATCGGAATGGCCGTGGTAGCAGCCTTCGAACTTGAGAATGCCGTCCCGCTTGGTATAGGCGCGCGCCAGCCGAATAGCGCTCATCACGGCTTCCGTGCCGGAGCTGACCAGGCGGACGTGTTCCATGGACGGCATCGCCTCGGCGATCATCTGCGCGAGACGCACTTCCAACTCGGTCGGTGCGCCGTAGCTGGTTCCGTTGGCGGCGGCCCGCGTGATCGCCCGGATCACGGGCGCCGGGGCATGGCCTAAGATCATCGGCCCCCACGACAGGACATAGTCAATGAAGCGGTTCCCATCGACATCGTAAAGCCGCGAGCCTTTCGCGCGTTGGATGAATAAGGGTTGCCCGCCCACCGAACGAAAGGCCCGTACCGGGCTATTCACCCCTCCGGGAATGAATTGCTGAGCCGTCTCGAAAAGCTTTCGTGATGCCGTCGTTTTCATAAAGCGTGAAACCCTAGGAGTCTGTCCGAGTCATCCTTCGTTGCGAGGCAAAGGAGATGCTGACAGATGCGAGGCCGCAGGCCCGAAAAACCCGGAAGTGTAATACTCCACCCGCCCGGCCCCAAGTGCGCCGAGACGCACTCCCTCCCGGTGCAATACGTTGAGGATTTTTTCGGGCTGAGAACGACGCAGATGTCTGCAGATCGTTTGCCGCGGTAGAACGCATTACTCGGACAGATTCCTAACACGGGGTTATCCGGACGGTCAAGGAGCGGGGGCGATGACCATGCTGCACACTGGGACGGCGTCTGAGTCGTACAGCCATGATTCTTTCTTGACCCGTAAACGAGCGCGGCCTAATGTAAAGCCCTGCCAAGCTCCATGCACTTGCGATGGCCATGTGAGAGCCTGACTTGATCTCAACCATCATGCGAGGGAATCATGCCGCACGTGGATAAGGTCATCGTCACGAATGTCTCCGCGCTCAAGGGCAAATATGGGTCCGGGTATACAACGCTCGATGCGGCGATCAAACAACTCATGGCTGCCGATCAGCAGCGTGGGCTCGTCACGAAATTTGTTCCGCTCGACGGCGCCGTCGCGATGAAGAGGCTCAAAGCGCGGCGGGTGACGGACGCGAAAGATTGCCGGCAAAACAAGATCGCGATCGATGGGGTCTTTCAATCGTTGATGCCGGACTATCTGATGATTCTCGGGTCCGTCGATGTCGTGCCCCACCAGAACATCGCCAATCCGGTCTATTCGGCGGGCAGTGATGACGATCGTCTCGCCTTGAGCGACCTGCCGTACGCCT
>DATFCE010000432.1:0-3973 GCA_035253365.1 Nitrospiraceae bacterium | reverse complement strand
GTCTCCGATGTATCCCTGTTCTTTGAGTCACCGTAGAGGGACAGTTGTTTGCCAGGCGGGTAATTCAGAAGCGAACGGCCTGCCCGAACGGTGGTGGTGAAACGGGTTAGGATGTCGAACGCCGCTTCGATTTCCTTGTCCTCCCACTCTGGCCTCGACCGCGGGTAGGGCTGGATCATCAGGCTGTCTTCAAACCGTGTTTTGAGCGGAAGCGCCTGCCAGATCTCTTCAGACAGAAACGGCATGAAGGGATGGAGCAATCGGAGAATAGTCTCAAACGACTCGACCAGCATACGGCGGGTATGCGAGGCGGTGAGTGATTGTCGATCCTGGAGCGCAGGCTTGATCAGCTCCAGATACCAATCGCAGTACTCATGCCAGATGAATTGATAGAGCGCCTCGGCAGCTTGGTCGAAGCGGTAGCGCTGGAGCGCCGCGTTGACTTCCGAAATGGCTCGATTCAGCCGGCTCAACATCCAGCGATCAGCGAAGGCCGGCTCTTGCGGCGGCGCGTTCTCGTGTGAGTCTTCAAGATTCATCAGAATGAATCGCGCCGCATTCCAAATCTTGTTCGCGAAATTGCGGTACCCCTCGATCCGCTCTTCCGTCAGCTTGATATCGCGGCCGGGGGACGCCATCGAGGCCAAGGTAAAGCGCAACGCGTCGGTCCCGTACTGATCCATGACGCTCAACGGATCGATCACATTACCTTTGGACTTGCTCATCTTCTGCCCTTCGGCGTCGCGGACCAGCGCGTGGATGTACACGTCGCGGAACGGCACGTCGCCGGTGAATTTCAGTCCCATCATGATCATGCGGGCGACCCAGAAAAAGAGGATGTCCAGTCCGGTGACAAGCGTCGACGTCGGATAGAAAGTCTTATATTCGGGAGTCTGATCAGGCCATCCCAATGTTGAGAATGGCCACAGCGCCGACGAGAACCAGGTATCTAAGACATCGGGATCGCGGATGAAGTCATGGGTCCCGCAGTCCGGGCAGTGAGTGGGCGCGGTCCGCGAGACAATGGGTTTGGCGGCTGAGGTGATCGTGAAGGACTTCGAGCCGTCGGCTGCCGGCAGGATCGCCTCGCTCTGGCAGCTTCGGCAATACCAGGCGGGGATTTGATGGCCCCACCAAATTTGCCGTGAGATGCACCAATCCTTGATCTCGCGCATCCAACCCAGATAATTGTTCGTCCATCCTTCAGGGATCAGACGGACCCGCCCGTCTTCCACCGCCCGGATGGCGGGATCGGCCAGCGGCTGAATTTTGACGAACCATTGCGGCGACAGATACGGTTCCACAACGGTTTTGCTGCGATAGCATTTGCCGACCGCCATCTTGTGATCTTCCACCGCAACCAGCAATCCCCGGGATTGGAGCGCGTGCTCGATCTTGGGCCGCGCCATGGCGACGGGCAGCAGTTGGACTTCATCGATGATTGGTTGTTCCACCGCGGCGGTCTGGAGGCCCGTCGGGTCGAGCCGCGCGTGGGGATCGAGAATCTTCAACCGTGGAAGATGATGCCGTTCGCCGGCCTCAAAATCGTTGAAGTCATGCGCCGGCGTGATCTTGACCGCGCCGGTGCCGAACTCACGATCCACGAGAATCGGATCTCCGACAATGGGGATCTCGCGGGATGTCAACGGCAGCCGGACGTTCCGGCCGATGAGGTCGCGGTAGCGCGGGTCATCGGGATGTACCGCGACCGCCGTATCGCCCAACATGGTCTCCGGCCTCGTAGTCGCGACGGTCAAAAATCGTGACGGATCATCCGCCAACGGATACTTGATGTGATAAAGCTTTCCCTTGGTCTCTTCATGCTCAACTTCAATATCTGAGAGTGCGGTCAGGCAAAACGGGCACCAATTGATCAACCGCTCCCCGCGATAAATCAACCCTTCTTCATAGAGACGGACGAATACCTCGCGAACGGCCTTGGAGAGGCCTTCATCCATCGTGAAGCGCAGTCGGTCCCAGTCGCATGAGGCGCCCAGGCGCTTGAGCTGCTGGAGAATGGTTCCGCCGGACTTGGCTTTCCATTCCCAAATGCGGGCGATAAATGCCTCACGACCCAGGGCTTCGCGCGAGGACCCTTCCGCGATTAATTGGCGCTCCACCACATTCTGCGTCGCGATGCCGGCATGATCCATGCCCGGCATCCAGAGCGCATTGCGGCCTTGCATCCGGCGCCAGCGAATCAACATGTCCTGTAACGAATTATTCAGCGCGTGGCCGATGTGCAGCGACCCGGTCACATTGGGGGGAGGAATGACGATGGAGTAAGGTTCTCCCGGATGATCGACGGAGGCATGGAAATAGCCGCGCTCGGTCCAAAACCGGTACCAGCGTTCCTCGACCTGCTTGGGATCATATGTCTTCTCTAACTGCCGAGGAATCATGATGGTGGCGGCCCAAAGTGGCCTGCATCTTAGCATGCGGTCCGATGGCTCGCAAGAAATGCGGTCGCGGGCTTGCTTGTACGGAGAAGGATGGATGTGCTATACAGCGCGCCGTCGGCAATTCTATGAAGGAGGTCTCATGGCTCGCGGTCGGGAAAAGGATAGAAAGGTTCGAAAAAAGCACCTCAAGAACGTCAAGCGCGTGAAAGCCCTGGCCAAGTCGAGAAGGACGGCCGCCGCGAGAAGCAAGCGCAAATAGTCTCGACGCTCCTTGTCCGTTCTTCCGTGCCCTCACGGTCGGTCGTGTTTCACTTGCCTGTCGTCAGCCATGAATGGCAGAATTCTTCCTTCTAGCATCATGGAAACGTTCAATCATCAGCCCATACCGCGCGAACCACTGAGGCTCCGGGGACACACGCTGCTCTGCCTGCAGGGATTTCGGGGTGAAGGATACAGTCCTGGCTTTGTCGAGAATTTGACAGCCATCCATCGCCGGTTGCTGGAGTATCCCGACCAGCCGGTTGAAATCATCGCCGGTCCGGATGCCGTTTGCGCCGCGTGTCCGCATCATGCTCCATCCGGCTGCACGCTGAATCACGATCTTTCTGAAGTCGAGATGCACGCCCAGGACCGCCATGTGCTGGCCCTGCTTCATTTTCGGGTGGGCGAGATCGTGACATGGCGGGAGATTCTGGATCGAATTCGTACGAGCCTGACAGGAGATCAACTGCCGGGCATCTGCGGGCAGTGCCGCTGGCTTCCTCTGGGATATTGCCGCGAGGGCGTCGAACGCCTCCGTTCTGCCGACCATGTCGTGCCATCTCCACTGCTTTCGCCTCGTATGATTCGGTCGAACACGCCCTCATGACTCGAATTCAGGTGATTTTCTTCGACGCGGCGGGCACGCTCTTTCACGTCAACGGGTCCGTGGCGGATATCTACTTGGCGTACGCTGAGAAGTATGGCGTCAAGCGGACAGCGGACTCTCTCGCGACCGTCAGCGCGGCATTCACACGCGCCTTTCACGAGGCGCCCCCGCCGGTCTTCTCCGTCACCGATCCCAAAGACCTTAAACGGTGCGAACGGCTGTGGTGGTTCGATATCGTGCACAATGTCTTCTATCGTGTCGGGATGTTCGCGGGCTTCGATGAATATTTTGAAGAGGTCTTCCAGGCGTTTGAAGGACCCGAGCGATGGGCGCTGTATCCGGAAACCATTGAGGTCTTGAAAGAGCTGAAGACGCACGGCTTTGAGCTGGGCATCATTTCCAATTTCGATTCGCGTCTTTTTGGGGTGCTTCGGGGACTTGGTCTGGCGGAGCTGTTCGACACGGTGACCATTTCCAGCCTGGTTCAAGCAGCCAAGCCGGCGCCCCACATTTTTCAGGCCGCTTTGGAAAAGCACGCCGCTGAGCCCGACGAAGCTGTGCATGTTGGGGACAGCCGGCGGGACGACGTTGATGGCGCTCGGCAAGCCAAGCTTCACGCGGTCTTGATCGACCGCGATCAAGGAGGAGAATCATCACACGGGCTGACGATTCACACCTTAGCCGAACTCCCGGGCGTGATCGA
>DATFCE010000431.1:0-6521 GCA_035253365.1 Nitrospiraceae bacterium | reverse complement strand
GTCGTTCATTTGTTTGGTGGCTTCTTCAAGTAACGATGCAGATTTGTCCATTATAGGTGTACACTCCGACTTGCAGAACGTCCGTCACAGTAGCGTAAGTGTAGCACTGCACTAAGGTTTGGTCGAAAAGGTTCGAAAGTGGATCGCAGCTCGGTGAGGAGGAGTTATCTTGCCTTTTGTCCTTGTCCGATGTCTAGGATTTCACGTATTTTGCGAGCTAACGTTTCGGGGGTGAACGGCTTTTGGAGAAAGGCGGTGCCGGGGTTTAAGACTCCATGGTGGATCACGGCGCTTTCGGTGTATCCGGACATGTACAAGACCCTCATATCGGCATGCTCACCCGAAAATCCTTCCGCCAATTCCCGCCCGCTCATTTGAGGCATCACGACATCGGTAATGAGTAGATCGATTTGGCCGGCATGCTGACCTGCAATCAATTGGGCTTCGAATCCATGTCGGGCTTCCAAGACTTTGTACCCGAACAAGCGGAGTGTGTCGCGAACCAGCACGCGGACGGCCGGTTCATCTTCAACCAATAAAACTGTTTCATTTCCATAGAGCTTTGCGATCGGAGGATTTTCGGACTCGGCGGCGTCGATGGGTTCGTCTACGATCGGAAGGTAAATCTTGAAAGTCGTTCCCCTTCCCGGCTCACTGTACACTGTAATATACCCGCCGCTTTGTTTGATGATGCCGTAGACAGTAGAAAGTCCTAACCCAGTTCCTTTTCCAGGACCTTTGGTCGTGAAAAACGGCTCGAAAATCCGGGCCTGCGTTTCTGCATCCATTCCGTGTCCGGTATCGCTCACCGCCAACATGGCATACCGTCCAAGCGTTAACGCCGCGTCTGCTCGATGGTACGGTTTAGTCAATTCCACATTGCCCGTCTCAATGGTGAGTTTCCCTCCTCGCGGCATGGCGTCACGAGCGTTGACGGCGAGATTCATAATAACCTGCTCCATCTGCCCGGGGTCCGCCTTGACGTGCCCGATCGTCGGATCGAGAGCCGTCACAAGATGAATATCCTCGCCGATCAGCCGTTGCAACATAGCATCGACTGTATCGACGGTGGTGTTTAGGCTAAGGACTTTCGGCATTAAAACCTGGCTCCGGCTGAAGGCGAGCAGTTGCTGAGTCAACGACGCGGCGCGCACGGCCGCATTTTTGATCTCTTCCACATCGCCCCGCACGCTTTCTTCGTCACCGCGTAGACGGCTCAGAAGCAACTGGCTATACCCGGTGATGATGGTCAAAAGATTGTTGAAATCATGCGCGATGCCGCCAGCCAACCGTCCGATGGCTTCCATTTTCTGCGCCTGTTGCAGTTGCTCTTCGCGCTGGGTAAGTGCTTCTTCGACCTGCCGTGCGTTTGTCATGTCGCGCAGGATACCGAATAAGCTTGTTACTTGCCCATGCTGATATTCAGGTGTCACGGTCAATTCCGCGATCAAAGAGTCGCCGGATTTTGTGCGCATGCGCAATTCAAACAATGAGGCCGCCTCACCCTGTGCCGCCCGTTGGAACATGATGTTCGCGAGCGGGACATCGTCGGGATGAATCAAAGGCCACACCGGCTTGTTCAACCACTCTGAGACCGTCCAACCGGTTAAGACCTCAAAGGCAGGATTCAATGAGCGCGTCGTCCCATCCGGTGAAAGCGTAAAGATAACATCGCGTGTGGCGTTCAGCAGAGCACGATACCGCTGTTCCAATTGATGGAACACTTCGTTCCCGCCGTACTGATCTAATCCGGCCATCGTCACGCTTCCGACGATGATCGTGCGATTGACGTTGTTGCTTGAACCGAGTCAATCATGAACAGGCAATCGAATGGTCGCGCGCTTCCTCTTCGGCCGACGTGCCGGCCCGGAACAATTACCATCATTGCAATCCCTCTTACCTGTTGTAGAGAACATTGAACGATTTGTCTGCCTGCGAGCGGTGGGCTGTCCGCGGTTATCGCACGATGCGATTCGCGACAGCGGCTAGAGTGATTATCATCATAGCGCCAAAATATAAAAGGACTCCTTACGATGCGCGCTTCAAGCTACGGCCGCGCTGCGATATGCTTACCGTGACACGATGTTTGCGTCAATCAAAATTTTAGACATCATGGTGTCGTGCGTTGATGATGAGGGAACAATCGACTGGCCGCTTATCCTCGGAGATGGGTAGCCATTTGATGATGGGCGGCTGCATTGATTGATTCCATGTGGACACTCAGGCGGGGCCGTTCGAGACAGTATGGAGTATGGTGACTGATAAAGCACTCGAATAAGCGCGCCGCATGTATGTATGCGGAGATGATAGACGCTGTACGGAAGACCGGCCCATCTACAGCCGGCGCGCGGTGTAGGATTCTAGTGTGATCCAACGAAGCGACCATAACCGCATGTGGCCGGTTGCAGAAGATCACCCACTTGCGGCTATGCCGTGGCTCGTTTATTAGCCGATCCAACAGGTCGAACGCCTTCGCGCAGTTCGTGCACTTCGGCAACCGTCATTTCGCAGGTACCGTTAAACATGACACCTTCTTCCATCGAAAAGACGGGGGCCTGAACCGATCCTTGCAGCATGGCGGGAGACATTAATCGCACTCGTTGTTTTGCCACCACATCGCCGGTTATTTTACCTTTGCTGACCACCGTGCCGGCGCTGATCTTCGCCGAAATCACCGCCTCCTCTCCGACAATCAGCACGCCCTCCGTATGGATTTCCCCTTCCACTCGCCCGTCGATTCGAACGGTGCCCTCATACCGAATTGCTCCTTTCACTTCTACGCCTTTCCCCACAAACGCAATGATCTCTTCATCTTTCCCACCGCTGGCCGTGGCGCTTTCGTTGGCAGCCTCGTCCAACTTGTCTTTTCCCCACATTGTCATCCTCCTTTGTAAACGTGCGCTCTGTTGCATTAAGAGGATCGTATTGCCGACAAGCGCCAAACATAGAAATTGTTCCTGCTCCTGTGCGGCATCGATCCGACGTCTTCCGATCCAACTGAATTCCTATTCAAGAAACCTTCTCATGGGGGAGGCATAGTGGCCCATAACCATGGTTCAGACAAGTGGATCAGCGATGATTGAACAGCCATGATCGTGCTTGGCATTCACTACGAGTCCTTTTTGTCGTCCAACCACACATGCATTCCCACGGTTGGGATGGATCTGCTTTTTTGAGCGATTGACCACACCAGGGACAGGTCCGCATCCATAGAAAAGGCATTGCCCCACCTCTCTGTTGAAGATGAGGCTACAGAATGAGCCTGATATCGCGTGCAGATCAATTGGACTTAGGTCCATTGGGCGTTCGACCGCCGATTGAGCGGTGGCGATGGGACCGGCTGGCTCCGTGGGTACCACGGGCGTGGATGATGATTCCGCACTGACAGGTGAGTGGTTGCCTCTCATTGCTGCGGCGCACCTCATGAAGTTGGCCCCAGACCGGGGCGGATTATAGGAAAGTCATAGGGACATTACAAGCAGCATCGAAGAATGAGTGAAGCCGGGGGGAAGCGGCGGATATGGTTAACGAGGCCGTGTGGCGATGAGCAAGTCGGGATCCCGCCGTGCCCATCGCCGAACGTCAGCCGGTGCTGATACCTATTGAAGTTCTAGACGCATTTACAGGGTTGTTCCGATTCACGGCAGCCGATGTGCCTGATTGCTGCACCGGTAGTGGATAGGAAAGAAGATTGGAGAGTGGAACACGGCTACGGCAGTGAAGGGCGCCTGGAACTTGTGCGCAATATGCGCGATAAACCTTAGGTGCGTAGGTGACCGCCCCATTGTAGCCGGCGATCGCTTTCCAGGTGCGCCCATGGAGCTTGATCTGTTCGCGAAGGATGACACTCGCCAAATGAAGATTGGCGCAAGGTTCAAGGGCATGAAGTGAAGACAAGCCAGTTCGCTGCGAGAGAGCCTTTAGATTCCGGCTATTCACTTGGGCCAATCCCACATCGAATCGAACACGCTGTTGCTCAAGCGTTCGAAGATGCGCCACCGCATCGGCATACGTCCGTGCCTTATACGATTTCCACCGTCGACTTCCGTCATACCATCCAAAGGCATATGGATGGCGCCCCGACTCTACTTTCACAATTGCCTCGAAGATAGCAGGATGTACGCCGCTTGCGTGTGCGGCCTGTCGAAGACAGCCGACCCAAGGTTCTGCAGAACTCCTCACGCGAGCCGACGCCACAACGCCATCGCGAGTGTCAGCATCCTGCGATGGGGGATGGGTCCCCCTGTCGAAATTTGTCCATACCGCTACCATTACCATCACAAGAACGAAACAACTTACCGCCATGCGCACCCATATCGTGGTCGGTTTCCAGGAGATTAATAGTCTGTTAATCATGACCACCTCCTTGGCTCCAATTGGCTCCAATACTGAGCCGGCATGGTCCGGAGCATAGGAGGAACCATGCCGGAAGCAAACGACCTACGAATCCAACGTTTTAAAGTCTCCACGGTGTGTTTTCCTTGCAACATTGGCTCATCGTTGTTTCAGTCTTGTTTCATTGACGACACGGTAGAGGTCGATGAAATGTACGGAGCTCCTTTCAAAGAAAAGAGGTTCTAATCATTTCATTTCTCTGTCGAAGAGTGGCTTCAGATCTTGGATGCTGGAGAGAACACAAGGAAGGATGCGTCCGACATTTTCCCAGAGGGCGTCCGGCCGATCAGCATATCCTTAACACGCCGGCCCCTCTGATTGTCCCGGCTTTCAAAGATTGCAAGGCGGCATTGGCGTCTTCGAGATGAAACGGTTGCGTATGGGTGCGAAGGGGAATGGCGGCGGCATCGCGCAAGAGATCGAGGCCGTCCTGTTTGGTGTTGGCCGTGACGCTGCGGATCGTTCGTTCGCCGAACAGATCGCGATCGTAGTCGATCGGCGGGATGGTGCTCATGTGGATGCCGGCGATGGCGACCGTTCCGCCGCGCTCCAACGCGTGCAATGCCGGCTGAACAACCTCGCCGGCCGGGGCAAAGATAACCGCGCCATGCAGCTTGTCGGGCGGAGTGTCGGTCGCGCCGCCCACCCACACCGCACCCAGTTCGCGCGCCAAGGCGCGATGCTCGTCACGCAGGGAGCAGACGTAGACCGGGCAGCCCCAGTACTGCGCAACTTGAATTGTGATATGGGCGGACGCGCCGAAGCCATACAGGCCCAGGCGCTGTCCCGGCTGAACGCCGCTGAGGCGCAATGCTCGATAGCCGATGATGCCCGCGCACAACAGCGGGGCCGCTTCCTCATCGCCAAAGACTGATGGAATCGGATACGCAAAGCGCTCGGGGACGATGGCATAGTCGGCATATCCTCCATCGACGTGATAGCCGGTAAATCTGGCCAAGGCGCAGAGATTCTCCCGTCCGCTGCGGCAGAACTCGCAATGCCCGCACGTCTGTTGAAGCCACGCGATGCCGACGCGATCACCCTCTTTTACCGAACGCACGCTTTTCCCGACCTGATCCGCGATGCCGACCGTCTCGTGGCCGGGAATGACCGGTCGTTTCGCAGGAGGCAGCTCGCCTTCCACGATGTGGAGATCGGTCCGGCAGACTCCGCACGCCTGCACGCGCACACGAACCTCTCCCGGGCCGGCCTCAGGAGCCGCGACCTCCTGTAGTTGAAGCCGGCCCCTGCTGACGTCGCCGCTCACGTTGAGAACCATGGCTCTCATGAATTTGTGATCTGGTGATTTGGCGGTTGAAAAGATTAAAGCTGAAATGACGAAGATGAATCAACCACCGGATTTATAAAATCCCTCAATTTCCAAAATCACCGAATCACTAGATCACCCAATCAACACATTTCTGATTGTGATATGATCGCCCGATTTTGGGGATAGGCGGATGATGATCTTGCTGGCATGGGGCCATGTGTTGGCGGCTGTCGCCTGGATCGGGGGCATGCTGTTTCTGTCGTTTGTCTTGGTGCCGGTGTTCAAACGCGGGACCTTTGGCGCGGACCGCCGAATGCTGTTTCAAACCTTGGCGCGCCGATTCCGCGTCATGGTGTGGGGATCGATCATTGTGCTGGTCGCAACCGGCCCTCTTCTGGTGAGCTCGAGGACCGGCACGCTCGCTGAGCCGGAAGGGTGGCGATCCGTGCTCTCGACCAAGCTGTGGCTGGTGGCGTTGCTGGTCGGACTCACGGCGGTCCATGATTTTTGGCTCGGCCCGTTGGTGGCCCGGCTACGAAAAGAATCGATGGATGCTCCGAGTTCCGCTGATCAGATGATCATTAGCCTCTCGACGTGGGTGGCGCGGCTCGCGGTCATCGTCGCGGTGGCGATTCTCTTTTTGGCCGTCGCGCTGACGCGGACCTGAGCGCGCTTTTCAGTCTCACTCAGGACTCAGCACTACCCCGATCACAGGGGTGGGCGGGTGCATCGGGAAAGGGCCGCGTCACGCGGAAAGAGCGCGTCTCGGCGCACTCGGGGACGGGTGAGTGTGATCAGCGCTCGGGGTGGGCTGGTGTCCGGGGATGGGGGCGTCTCGGCGCACCTGGGGTGGGCG
>DATFCE010000430.1:0-3496 GCA_035253365.1 Nitrospiraceae bacterium | reverse complement strand
AACTCACCTGCGAGCGGTGTAAAGGCACAATGGACCTGACTAGCGTCGGCAACTACATCCGAG
Source organism: Nitrospiraceae bacterium (assembly GCA_035253365.1). Classification (GTDB taxonomy): domain Bacteria; phylum Nitrospirota; class Nitrospiria; order Nitrospirales; family Nitrospiraceae; genus DATFCE01. The sequence continues at coordinate 3,433 of DATFCE010000430.1, read as the reverse complement.
GCTTTGTGGCAGCCGGCCGGGAGGCAGAGGAAATTTGGCCGGCGTTCCATCTCAAGCGCAAAGTCTCTTAACGGCAAGTTAACGCGACTCCCGCTCGCGCCTCTTTAGCTCCCGCTCGATCGCCTCACGGATGAACTGGGCCATGCCGCTGTCACCGACCAACGCGCGAATCCGCTCCCTCACCTCTTCCGAGAGGCGGACTTGTGTCGGCTTGATCCCCAGCGGCGGCCTTCCCATCCGACGCGGGATAACCGGTACCGGAAAATTTGTCAAAATTCGCATCCCTTGCAAAAATTAAGCGATACCGCTTATTGACACCATAAACGGTATCGGTTATAAATGCAACATCAGTAACGGGAGACGGCAATGTTCATCATCGAAACCTCGAACAACTCCACGGTCATCACCACCGGCGAAACCAAGCACAACTCTCTGGTTGGCCCCGGTGGCTTCAGCGCCAAGACATGGAAGACCGAAGCGGCCGCTGCGAAGTTTTCCGCTCGATGGGACGCCCGCCCTGGCTTCGCCTTCGTTCGCAAAATCGAGGGCTGAGGTGGCGACATCGATCGACCCTTGGGAGGTCTTGGAGCAGATCGCCGGTGCAGAAGTCTGCACCGGGTCAGGCGAAACGTCCGATACCCGTCGCCAATACACATTCAAGTTTTGCTGGCCAGAAGACACACGAGACCTAGCCATTGCAGCTCTCAAAAGCGCGCGTGATACCGGAGCCAAATCATGACACAGAAGATAGTCTGCCCGCCTTCTCCGCTCGGCTACACCCAGTATGAGCGCCGCTACTACGCAGGCGACTGGTGGTATCGGGTCTCGCCGGATTCTCCTTGGCAGCTTTGCGTCGAGGACGGTGACGACGACCTCAGCAACGACGATGCCGACATAACGCTCGAATACATGTGCGAGCTGTTAGAGGCTCGCGAGATCGAGCCCGACGAGTTTCGCCGCCAGATGCGGAACGAAGGCTACAGCGAGGAAGTCATTCGATTGGCAATTCGAGACATTGCGGAGCGTCGATGACTCCATTTGAGTTCTGGTTTGTAGTGGTCGTCGGAGTCACGGCGGTCGTATCCATGCTGGTCGTCGGCATCTTCGGACCACCAGAAAGTTGATATTTCGCAAACAACCTCGGAGAACTATCATGAATTGCGAATGTGGCTTCTCAAGAGACGATTGCGTCACTAATCCCTGTCTTCGCAAGAAAGTTCATTTGGCGGGCCTTACGCCGGGCAGCAAATGGCCTGAGGGTGCGCCTGTATCGCCGGCCGAGCGCTGGAAAGTCGGGAAGAACGGATGGGACGCCTCCGACGAGGCCACCAGAGAGGACATATGAATATCAAGCAAGTCCAAAATCTGCTCCTACGCAAAGCGAAAAAGAGCGGGACCATATACGCTTGGTGCAGAGACAACGGCGTATCTAGGCAGCGGGCCAGTGAGTTCTTGTCGGGAAAGAGACTCCCGACCAATGACATTCTGGAAGCGCTCGGGCTTGAGTGGCGCATAGTGCGCAAGAAGCCCTCGGACGAAGATCGGTATCTGTCCGAAGGATGGGTTCACTTCAACCCGCAGAAATCACCTTAACCCCGGCAATAAGAGGCAATTCGATGAATGAAGCCGCCCTGCAAGAAGCCATCCGCAAGTTACGGAAACTGCGCATGGTCGATCATATCCCGATGAAGGACAGCCCTCCTCCCGCGATCACGTTCAAAGGCATCATGGAGCGGGGTTTGGGCGGAATGTATGAGGATGCAGCGATCGAATACGCCATGCGCCGCTTTTTGAAATACTACCTTGAAGCTGCGCGTCAACCTCGGCTGTAGGAGAGAACGATGGAAAGGCCAACCGTCACTCTGGTCGTTCCTGACGGCTACAAGGACGCGGACGAGTTCCTAAAAGATTGCCAGTTCGAGCGAGCACAAATCGCTACTGGCGATCTCTTCAATCAACTGGTGGGCCGGATCAATTTTGACGGCATGGACCCGCGCACCTTCACGCTGTCAGAGATTGAGCGCGCGGTCCCCGGCGCAAAACTACCGTAAACCTCTCGACACGAAACCCCGGCTTAATGCACATGAATCTGAAACAGCTTTGGTCGATCATTCGCGGCCGTCAGACCAACTTCCGTTGGATGCAGGCTTCGTGGACCTATTATGCCAACGGGGATCCTGTGGCGATTCCAAGGACCGCGCAACCCCTGACGGCGGCTCAGAAAGCATACGGACTGCTTTGGCAGGAGATTTCTGACCGCCCGCGCATCCACGAGGCCCGCCGCACTCTGCTTGCGTCCATGACCAAGGACGAACAGCGCGACGCCATCGCCTGGGTAAAGGCAGCCTACCCGCTCACCGAACGCGAAATCTTGGAGAAGTCGCCATGAAGCGCCTGCCGATCATTAGACACATCCGGTTTTTCTATCTGCGGTTTCAGGTCAACCAGCATTACGCCCGCTGGCGTTCAGTCGGGATGCTTCCGACCAATGCCCATCATGACTACGCCGTGCTCGATCAGATTTGGCGCGGTGAGCATTAACGGTGAGCCTGCGAGCAAATAAGCAAATCAGGTGAGGCTTCCGGGCATGAAGCAGCGGATCTCGATCCGAACCTGTGCCCCGAGGCTGCGGTAGAACACCGGCCAGACCAGCGCGCGGCCGTCCTTGTTCGGCTCAGTTACAACGGCGTCGTCCGGGACATCAACCCACTGGCCTTCGATCCTGACACGATAGCGGCCGTCTTTGGTCTCCCAATCCGGCCCGTCTAGTGTCGTTGCATCGACGCTCGGGCCGCCGCAGCATGGCCCCTTGCCGCTTTTCAGGCCGGAGTACCAGCTATCCAGCCAGGGCTTGTTGTGATCGTGCGCACCGGCATGGTGGATCGAGAGCGCCATGATCAGAAGAACGATCGAGACAAGGATCAGCACCAACCATCCGTTGATGCGTTCGCGCAGCCATTCGACTGCGAGTGCAATGAGGCCGATCGCCAATACGGCGAGGGCAACGATTGCTATTTTGCGAGCCTCGTTCATTTGCCGAGCATCGCTTTGAGGCCGAGCCAGATCGCGGCCAGGAATCCGGTTACGAGCGTGGTGATGACGACCTTAAAGGTCAGGCTTTCTGCCTGATCGAAGCTCTTTCGCCACCGTCGGAGGTGCGTGAAATCTTTCCGAAGTTCGACCCGGTCCTCTTCCTCGATCCCGAACGACGTCAAAATCGCTGAGATCGTTTCAAGAACGACTTGATCTACCTCGTTGTTATGCAGTCGTTTTTGCTCAGCCAGGACTTCCCGGACGACGGCCTTGATGTCGTCGCTATCCATTTCATGCCACTTTCTGCACTGGAAATGGCAGCGAGATCGGTAAATCTATGGTTGAATGTTGCCTAGCCAACATAGCCCCTCCTACGGGTTGTGGTGGTTAGGAGCTCCAT
>DATFCE010000429.1:0-7502 GCA_035253365.1 Nitrospiraceae bacterium | reverse complement strand
TTCGCCGAAAGCCGCTCGGTCAGGTTCACCTCAGTCTTGGTCTGAAAGGCCTCCCGCTGGGCGACAAAGATCGCTATGGCATCTTTGCGCTCAATTCGGTACTCGGCGGCAGCGTCAGCTCGCGCCTGTTTCAGGAAATACGTGAAAAGCGGGGGCTTGTATATTCCATCTATTCCGGGGCCTCGTCCTACTCGGATGCCGGTCTGTTCACGGTATATGCCGCCACACGAACGGAGGAAGCCTCGCGTGTGGTCAACTTGATCTGTCGGGAGCTCAAGAAATTGCGCGATCATGGCGTCGAACGCAAAGAATTGACAAGAACGAAAGACCAAATGAAGGGCAACGTCATGCTGAGCCTGGAAAGCACTCAGAGCCGGATGAGCAAGTTGGCCAAAGATGAGTTGTATCTCGGCCGGCATACGTCGCTGGACGAAACCATGTCGGAAATCGACCGCGTCTCGAGCGATCAAGTCCTCCGACTCAGCCGTGATCTTTTTGACTTCAGCCTTCTCTCCGTGACGGCTCTCGGGCCTGTCTCGCCCCAGTCTTTGCAGGGGGCAATTCCCTGACTTCCTCAGCTTGGCTTGATTCAAAACGCCAGAGGCATCAAACACTTATTCAATTCTGACGCCATCACCATCGGTCAAATATTTCCTTGACAAGGATTTTCCGATTGATTACGATCGCCTCACTCCTTTTTCTCCAAGCAGTGAGGTCAACTATTGCGAAATACATGTATGTCATGGCTGAGAGGAAAGGAGGTGCGGATCACTTCGTAGCCAGGACAGTCTCTTTTTCGTTCTTTTACGGTCGGGTTATCGAGAGGGTTTTATGTTGGTTCATATCTATGAAGGAGGGATCAGGTATGAATAGGCTTGTAGTTATAGCTGCAGTTGCAGTTTTTTCAGTCGCGAGTTTGCTGGCGGCTGAGTTTGTTGCCGCAGCCGATGCGCCGGGCGGTGGGCCTCCAGCCGTACTTGGGCAAGGTCCGCTGAAGGGAGAGGCTGTCAAGACGCTCAAGGGTCGTGTGTGGTCGCAGTGGGCGGATAATCCTGAAAAAGAAGTCCTCTTCGGCATTCAATATTGGAACACGGGCGAGCCGGCCTCAGGGAATCCGCTGGGACGCGCTTCCTCGGATTTGGATGTGAAACCGCCCGATCCGTTATTTACCTGCTGTGCGTGGGGATTCACCGGCGGCACGGAGCGAAACAATCCGTATTCGGGATGGTACCATCCTCAACAGACGGTTCGGCTTCAGGTCAAGGATAAGGGACTCATGGATCAACTGATCAAAGCCTCACAGGATCTGAAAGCTGTCGAAGTCTCGTTGGATGGACGGACCATCACGGGTTTCAAGCCCTTAAAAGAGGATTAAACTTTGACCATCAACCGCGCCTCTTTTATCCACACTGAATTCATTCAACGTTCGTAAGGAGGGTGCGATTATGAAATGTCATGGGAAAGCATGGGCCTTCGTCGCTGCCGTGGCTCTAGTCGGTGGAATGGCCACAGCGGCGCTGGCCATCGAAGCATTTCAGGAACGGTTTGAATGGGGCGATATGAGCAAGCCCACGACGCTCCAAGGTCGTGTGATTATTCTAGATCCCTATGATGAAGCGGTTTGGATCAATATTGCCGTGTTCGGCGGCAATGCCGAGAGTGGTTATTTCTGGCAAAAAATCCATCCAGGCAAGAATCTGAAATTCTACGCGGCCAATAAAGAAATATGGGATCAACTCAAGGGAATGGCGCGTCCGCATGCCGGTCCGGCAGCCGCGAAAGAAGTGCCGCCTTCTTCTCCCACGACCTTGGTTGAATTCACCGCGCAGGAAACGGAGCAGAATCGGCGAGTGATCTCGTCCGTGAAGAAATTGCCCGAAGTTGCCGGCGAGCCGAGCAAGCCGCGCAGCATTTCCGCCTTGCGGGTAAAGGGTTGTGACGGCAAGGATGAGTACGACGCGAATTGCGCGAAGTCCAAGCAAGAACTCAATACATCCCCCAAGGGAGTGGACTCAGTCAGGATGCAGTATGATGTCATGATCCCCGGTGGGAAACCGGTTGGCGGCCTGATTCCGTGGACGGCCGCATATAACGGCGGCATGCAAGGCGAACGCAGCGATAAGAACCAGAACCAGGGCGACAAGGGCTCGCACTGAGCCGATTGCCGAACGTGGAAAGGCGGCGCTCTGAGAAGGGCGCCGCCTTTTTTTGTTTAATGGCCTAAGTTAGTCGGCGGTTCTTCGAGACGCCGTTGAAAGTCGGCAAGACGATTCAGCGCTTCTAACGGGGTCATGGTAAACAGATCCATTTGGCGGACCTCCTCCACAATGGGATGCGGAGAAGGCATCGAGGGATCAGGGGGTGCTATGGGGCTGTCTGACGGGTACGAAGCATCGGATGGCGGCCGTTCGAGTTGCGCGAGGACTTCGCGGGCTCGCGTAATGACGGTCCCCGGCAGCCCTGCAAGCCTTGCGACCTGAATGCCATAGCTGCGATCGGCTTTTCCTTCCACGATCTTTCGCAGAAACACCACCTCGTCATTTCGTTCTTTCACGGACACCGTATAATTTTTGACGCCGTCGTGCTGCGCGGCCAGCTCGGTCATCTCATGATAATGCGTAGCGAATAGCGTGCGTGCCCCCAACCGGCCGCGATCCTGAATGCACTCAGCCACGGCCCATGCGATGCTTAGTCCGTCATAGGTACTGGTGCCCCGCCCGATCTCATCGAGCAGGATCAAGCTCCGTCCGGTCGCGCAATTAAGAATCTGAGCGGTCTCGTTCATTTCCACCATGAACGTGCTTTGGCCAGCGGCGAGATTATCCGATGCGCCGACACGGGTGAAAATGCGATCGACGACACCGATGTGAGCGGCCCGAGCCGGAACGAAGCTGCCGATCTGCGCCATCAGAACGATCAGCGCGATTTGCCTCAGATACGTGCTCTTTCCCGCCATGTTCGGGCCCGTCAAAATAAGCAGCCGATTGCCATCCAAATCCAAGACGGTATCGTTCGGAATAAATCCCGCAGAGAGGTCCAATTGTTCGACGACCGGATGCCGGCCTTCGGTAATCCGGATAGCCCCGCCCTCGTCGATGTCAGGCCGGACGTAGCGGTGGTGGGCGGCCGCGTCGGCCAGCGCGGCGAGCACGTCCAGTACCGCAAGGGACTTTCCCATTGCTTGCAGTCTCGGCACCGCCTGTGCCAGCGCGGCGCGGATTTGTTCAAACAGATCTCGTTCCAGAAGCATCAGCTTCAGATCGGCTCCGGTCACCCGATCTTCCAATTCCTTCAGTTCGGCCGTTGTAAAGCGTTCGGCGTTGACCAGCGTCTGCTTGCGAATGTACTCATCAGGGATGCGCGCCGCATTCGCTTTCGTAACCTCGATGTAATATCCGAACACCTGATTGAACCGCACTTTGAGCGACTCGATGCCGGTGCGGGCTCGCTCGCGCGATTCCATCCGAGCGATCCAGCCTTTGCCTTCTCGACACGTCTTTCGAAGTTCGTCGAGGTCAGCATGATATCCGTCCTTGATGATGCCGCCCTCGCGGAGGGTCGACGGGGCATCCGGAAGAATCGATTCTTCGATCCGGCGATGCACATCGCCGAGGTCATCCCAAGACCGGACGAGTTCGCGAAGGAGAGGTGAATGAAGCGACTCCAGAAGAGATTTAAGCTCAGGGAGAACCGCAACCGAGAGCTTCAGAGCAAGCAGATCGCGCGGTGTGGCGGCGCCCAGCGAAATCCGACTTCCCAAGCGCGGGATATCTTGAACGGTCTTCAGCGCAGTTCGGATGCCGCTCCGCACCTGAACGGACCGGAGGAGTTCGGCGACGGCATCGAGACGCGCGTTGATGGGATCGGGTTGCAGCAAGGGCCGCACGATCCATTGCCGCATCAGACGGCCTCCCATGGCCGAAACGGTCCGGTCCAGAACCGGCAGTAACGCCGCATCCTCCCGGTGCCCGGACATCGACCGAATCAATTCCAAATTTCGAATGGTCGTACTGTCCAGGTGCATCGCGTCGTCGGCATGCCGGACCTGAAGCCGAGAGAGATGAGTCAGTGAGGCGGTCGGCTGAGTGTCACGAAGGTAGCGCAAAACGGCGCCGGCTGCTTGAATACCGCGCGGCATGCCGGAACAGCCGAATCCATCCAATGAAGCGACACGAAGTTGCTCGCACAGCAGCCGCTCGGCCGGACGGAGATCAAATTCAGACAGATCGCGGGGACAGAGCCTCGGCCCGGATAAAGCGCCCAACACCTCGCGCACCGGACCGGCAAGATCTTTGGGATAGAGAACTTCCCGCGGGTCTACGCGGTATAACTCGTCATGAAGCCGTTGCGCGGCGGAATCACCGTTGCTTTCCAGGACCCAAAACTCGCCGGTAGAAGGCTCCAGCGCGGCCAATCCCCAGACGGATTGTTCAGGCCGAACCGGAGATGGTGAAACCATCACCGCCGCTAAGAGGATCGCTTCTTTCGCCGGCAGCAGTTCCGTCTCGATGAGTGTGCCGGGCGTGTAGAGCCGGACTACTTCGCGCCGAACCAGACCTTTCGCCGCTTGGGGGTCTTCGACCTGCTCGCACAGCGCCACTGTCCGTCCCGCTTTCAGGAGTTTCGCGATATATCCGTTCGCCGCGTGATACGGGACTCCGCAGAGCGGGACCGGGTCGGCGCGGGCCTTGTCGCGGGAGGTCAAGGCGATCGAGAGCAATCGTGACGCCTCTTCGGCATCCTCATAAAACATTTCATAAAAATCTCCGACGCGGAACAGAAGGATCGCGTCTTGGTACGTTCGCTTGACCTCCCGATATTGGCGCATTAACGGAGTGAGATCGCCGTCACTCATCGAGTAAGTTCCCCCGCGACGGATTTCCGGGTATGGAGGCCGGGGTGATACCGCGCTCTCGCCGCAAGCGCTCCAAATCTGCTTCCGCCTCCTGTAAGGCTTTGGTTCTCCTTCGAAGTAGGATCCTGCCGCGGACCCACGCGGGAAAGAGCAAAATGAGCGCGACCAGGAGTCCGATGGCGAACGCGCTGAGAATCGGCTTGTAAATCGGAGTGGACGCGGACTGCAACCCGAAAAAATAGTTCAGGGTGACTTCCTCTTCCTGGTTCTGCAAAAAGAAGGACAGGGAGAGTAAGAGTAAAATGCAGACCAGAACGAGCCGGATCATAGGCGTCCCACATGACGAGACGGCGATCTATGGCCTCGGCGCGGTGGTCCGGCCTGTGTGGCCATGAGACGGTTCAACAGCCGCCGTGAGCGTGGACCGGTAGGTTGAAAACGGATGCGGCGGCGTGACCGGCTTATGTGGCTGAGATGGACTTCCATGCGGTCACTCGGCAGGTCTCTCTCGGCTTTCTCGGCCCACTCGATTGCCACCACAGTGCGGCCATCGAAATCTTCGTCTATCCCAAGTTGGGGGAACTCCGTATGCGCCTCCAGCCGATAGAGGTCGGCATGGACCAGCACGAGTCGTCCCCTATAGCGGTGAACCAGCACGAACGTCGGACTGCTGACGGTGCGAGGAGGAATATCCAAGCCGGTGGCGATTCCGCGTATAAGCGCGGTCTTTCCCGCCCCGAGTTCCCCCTGCAATGCGAGTATCTCGCCACCGTGTAATAATTGTCCAATCCTCTGCCCGAGGGCTTCGGTGTCGGCAACTGAGTGAGATTCACATTCCCAGAGCTGAGGCTTTCGGCTCCCCGCCATCCAATCGCTCCTTCGTCAATGAGCTGAAGCGCCATACGATGAGCCGCGGAAGTTAAGTATCCGAGCAACAGCGTACGGAATCCGCTCGATCAAGTCGCCCGCCGTCATGCCGACGACCCCGAGATCGGCCGCCGCCAGATCGCCGGCCAGGCCATGAAGATATGTGCCGGCACAGGCGGCATCCCACGCGCTCAATCCTTGCGCCAAAAGGCCGACAATGATTCCCGTCAAGGCATCCCCCGTACCGGCCGTTGCCATGCCGGGATTTCCCGTGGGACAGATCGCCGCCCGCCCGTCAGGGTCGGCGACGACCGTTCGCGCTCCCTTGAGGACCAGGACGACTCCATGCCGTTGTGCGAACCGGGTCGCGGTGCCGAGCCGATCGGCGTTCACCGTCCGGGGACTGTCGCTGCCGCCCAGCCGGGCCATTTCGCCGGGATGCGGCGTGAGGACCGGGCTGATTTTACATGAGTCCAAGAGTTCCGCTTTTCCCGCCAATGCATTTAGAGCGTCGGCATCCAGCACAGAGGGGATGTGTAATCGGCGGATCAAAGCTCGTACGACCTCGATGGTCTCGGCATGCGTCGAGATCCCCGGGCCGATCGCAACCGCGGTTCGAGTATCTAGAAAGGCGGTCAGCGGCTCGATCGCCGCAACGGAAAATGTCTGAGCGGCCGTGTCGGGCATCGGCATGGTCATGACTTCGAGCAACTTGCCTTCGAGCGTCGCATTGACCCCGGCTGGAGTCGCCACCGTCACCAATCCGGCGCCTGATCGCAAGGCGGCTTTGGCCGAAAGGGCGGCAGCCCCGGTTTTCCCGATCGAGCCGGCGATGATGCCGGCATGGCCGAATGTTCCCTTATGGGATGATGATGAACGTTGCGGAATGAGTCGACACAGCGTGTCCGCGGTGATCAAAGAAAGGCGGCTGTCGAGTTCATCGACATAAGCCGCCGGTATCCCGATATCGACCATTCGAATGTCGCCGGCATGGTCGATGCCCTCCCCCACATACAAACCCACTTTGGGAAGGCCGAACGTCACGGTTAATGAGGCGCGCACGGCAGTACCCAAGACGGCTCCTGAATCTGCGTGAATGCCGGACGGCAGATCGACGGCCGTGACCGGCAGACCGGCGGCTGCACTGCACTCATTGATCGCGTCGATCGCCTCACGATAGGCTCCGGTGACGGGCGCGGACAATCCGGTGCCCAGCAGAGCGTCCACGATCACATCGCATTGCTTCAGCATGAGCCGCATGTGATCGAGAGAAGGATGCGTATGAACGGGTACCGGCGTTTTGCTTTTCGTCAACCGCCGGTACATGGCGCCCGCGTCGCCCTTGAGTTCGTCGGCATCGGCGACCAGGATGACGTGCACGCGAGCGCGCTGAGCCCGCAGGAGCCGGGCGACGACCAATCCGTCACCGCCGTTGTTGCCTTTCCCACAGACAATGACAACCGCCTTGCCGGTTAACGGGCCGACGACCTCTTCCATCATCTTCACGACACCGGTTCCCGCACGCTCCATCAAGGTCGCGCCCGGCACGCCGGCTTCCATGATCGTGCGGCGATCGAGTGCTTGCATCTGAGCGGCCGTAACGATCTTCATGGACGGGAACGTCAAACGTAGGATGAGGTCGCGGGCCAACGACTCGTATCGTCTGCTTGTGGGTCGTTCGTCAGGAGCGCCTCAGCCATGGCATACTCGCCGTCGTGGGACAGACTGACAAAAATTCCTGTGATCCCGGCTTCTCGGATGAGGGCTCCGGCTCGGCCCG
>DATFCE010000428.1:0-6555 GCA_035253365.1 Nitrospiraceae bacterium | reverse complement strand
CTCAATCACGGCTATGCGCATCACATTCAACGGCTCATGGTGGTCGGCCTTTTTGCGCTTCTGCTCGGCGTTCATCCACGCAAGTTTCATGAATGGCATATGGCGATGTATGTGGATGCGATCGATTGGGTCTCGCTGCCGAACGCGCTCGGGATGAGCCAATACGGCGATGGGGGAATGGTCGGCACCAAACCGTACTGCGCAAGCGGCCACTATATCAATAAGATGAGTAATTATTGCCAAGGCTGCCGGTATGATCCGCGACGAAGCACCGGGGAGGAGGCCTGTCCATTTACGGCGCTCTATTGGGATTTTCTTGACCGGCACCGCGCAAAATTTTTAAGCAACGCGCGCATGATCCCTCAGATCCGTAATCTGGACAGGCAACGCAAACATGCCGATGAATGGGCAGCCATTCGGAAACAAGCCGAGACGGTGCGCGCGCAGTGCGTCGGGTGAACAGAATGCCTGATATCGAGGTTGGCCCGTGATTCCGGAGGTCGTTCCATGATCCATCCAGAGCGAATCCGCCCTCTCAATGCGCAACCACGTCGGAACGGCGAGTATGTGTTGTATTGGATGCAGCAATCCCAGCGGGCCGAGGACAATCATGCCTTGGAATACGCCGTTCAGCAGGCCAATGAATCGGGTCTGCCGGTGCGCGTGATTTTCGGCTTGATGGATGATTATCCGGAAGCGAACCTTCGCCATTACCGGTTCATGCTGGAAGGGCTTCAGGAAACACAGGCCACGTTGGCCGATCGCGGCATTGCGATGACCGTCCGGCGCGGGCCTCCCGCTGAAGTCGCCTTGAAGGCGGGCCGCTCCGCCTCGCTGATCGTATGCGACCGGGGTTATCTACGTCACCAAAAACAGTGGCGCGGGCGCGTGGCCGAAGAGGCCGGCTGCCACGTCGTGCAGGTCGAAAGCGACGTGATCGTCCCGGTTGAAGTCGCCTCGAGTAAATCCGAATCTGCCGCGCGCACGTTGCGACCCAAGATTCACCGGCACCTGAACACATATCTCGTCGGTCTGCGGCCAACAAAGGTTCACAAACGGTCTGTACAGAAGAAGGGCGATGGTCTTGCCCTTGTCGACCTTGACGTCGCCCTGGCTTCCTTGAAGATCGACCGCAATGTCGAGCCCGTTGCACAGTTCCATCAAGGCGGGACGTCCAGAGCCAAGGCGAGATTCCGGGACTTTGTCGCAAAGCGACTGAGCGGGTATAAGGAGCAGCGGAATCAACCGCATCTGGATCATGTTTCGTATATGAGCATGTATCTACACTTCGGCCAGATTTCTCCGCTGTACTTGGCGTTGCATATAGAGCAGGCCGCTCATGCACATCGCACCGACGCCGAATCGTTCCTCGAAGAGCTGATCGTCCGGCGTGAACTGGCCATGAACTTTGTATATTTCACGCCGAATTATGATTCGTTCGACTGTCTGCCCCGCTGGGCCCAAGAGACCTTACACGCTCATCAAAAGGACAAACGTGAGTATGTCTACTCCCGTGCGCGACTCGAGGCCGCCGACACACATGATCCGTACTGGAACGCCGCCTGCCGTGAAATGCTGATCACCGGCTATATGCACAATCACATGCGCATGTATTGGGGAAAGAAAATTCTGGAATGGTCTCGCACGCCGCAAGACGCGCATGCCGTCACGCTGGCCATCATGAACAAATACTACCTCGACGGGCGCGATCCCAACTCCTATTCCAACGTGGCCTGGCTGTTCGGCCAACACGATCGGCCGTGGGCGGAACGGCCGATTTTCGGCAAGGTTCGATACATGTCGGCGTCGGGTCTTAAGCGCAAGACCGACTTCGCGGCTTATCTTAGAAAGGTTGAAACGTTGGCCGCACGTCGGAATAAGAGGGAATAGATGAGGTTGGTGGATAAGTGGCGACACGGAGGCTATATCAGGCTCGCTCTAGCGTGCCTCTTGATCACCGCCTGCGCGGGCATGGAGAGGAATACGGCGCTGCCCGTCGTGCCGTCGGTCGATCTCGCTCGCTATACAGGAACCTGGTACGAGATTGCGCGGTTGCCGATGTGGTTTCAGCGGCACTGTGTCGATTCGAAGGCCATCTACACAAGTCGTTCCGATGGAAAGATCGGGGTGCACAATGAATGCGCAACGGACGATGGCGGTGTGGCCACGGCCGAGGGCGTCGCGACCGTGGTCGATACCGAGACTAATGCGCGATTCAATATAATTTTCGACAATTGGTTTGCACGGGTATTCGGCTCATTCTGCCAGGGCAACTATTGGATTCTCGATCTGGATACCGACTATCGCGCGGCGCTCGTGGGCACGCCCGACCGGCGGCATCTCTGGATTCTCGCCCGCTCGCCGCAATTGGACCGCGCGACCTTCCAACGGCTGGTCTGGAAAGGCCGAGACCTTGGATATCCCATGGACAAGTTGATCCGAGACCAGCGTCCGCCTTCCTGACCCCGAGACGGTGAGGAACCGTCCGGCCGCCGTTACTCGGTGCGACCGGAGATAGCCGTGGACTTCCGATTCAGGAGTTGAGCGAGTCCGGCCGCTGCACGGCTACAGAGCGGCAAGCTGATTCCAATTCCGCCATAGATGACAGCCAGCGAAGTATTCGACAATCGTTTCTCGAATCCAGGGGTAAAACGCGGGGGAATGAGGTAGTAATCCGTGACATAGGCTAAGGTCGAGACAGCTGCGCCTCGAACCAATGGCCATCCGCCCCCAGCCGGCTCACCGCTTGAGCTGCGCTCAAACAGCAGGGCCCAGAAAATCAGAGCCACCTCGTTCAGCGCGACGCCGGTTCCCGTGTATTTCCACGACGCCGTATCCCGCCGCGCGGCCCGCTCACCCCATACAATGTGGCTGGTTGCATTCACGGCGGACCACGCTGATTGTCGTTCCGCCTTGGCGCACAGCCCGGCGATCAGGCACGTCGCAAGACCGGCCAGACCTCCGGTGATCAGACTTCGTTGAGTCATGGTCATAGTCCCAGTGTACTGATCACAGTTCATCGGCGTTATCAGTCCAGCGCGATGGCGGTGTCCTGATTCGACCGACAGGCAGTCGTCGCACTAGGCGTTTCCAGGGTATGATTCAGAGAGCTGTAGGCAAAACAATGACACCGGCGTTAGGATTGGTCTGTATTACATCTACTGATGCCGTGCGGTTCCGCGCGATGACGCGAGCACGTCTGCTCACGTTCAAACCCGCCGAGCAAAAGACTCTCTTGCGGCAGTTGTACCTTGAGAATGTGTCTCGATTCAGAAAGGCCGTGGACTTCTGCGTGGCCCACGATATCCGTCTCTATCGTATGATCTCGTCCCTGTTCCCGTTCGCGGATGATGACGCCGGCGCCGATGTGCTGGATGCCATCCGCCCCGCCATTGAGGCGGAAGGCCGCAGAGCGTCGGCCCATCGGATTCGTATTGTCGCTCACCCCGATCAGTATGTCGTGCTGAATTCCGATCAGCCGGCCGTCGTGCGGAACAGCATCAAGATTCTTAAACTGCACGGGCGCGTGCTGGATTATCTACAGCAGCCTCGGACCGCGTGGGCGGCGATCGAAATTCACGGCGGCAAGTCGGGACGGGCATCCGAGCTGATTGGTGCGATCGCCGGACTCGAACCAAAAATCCGGTCCCGGCTCGTGCTGGAAAACGACGAGCGCGCGTACGGCTCGGACGAGATGTTGAAAATTTGCCAAGCTACTCGGGTGCCGATGGTGTTCGACGCGCATCATCATGTCATTCATGGACGTCTCAAGTCCTATGACGATCCCAGCGTGGCCGCTTGTGTGTCGGCGGCGGCAAAGACCTGGCCCAATCCCGATTGGCAGCTCGTGCACATTTCCAACGGTTCCGCTTCGTTTCTCGATCCTCGGCACAGTGACCTTATCGGGACGATGCCGGGGAGTTATGCTCGAGTGCCGTGGATCGAAGTGGAGGCCAAACACAAGGAACAGGCGATTGAGCGACTTCGCCGCACATGGCCACCGGCGAAACGCTCGAGGTCGGAGACTCACACGGTGTCCACTGCAAAGACCCGTTCTGAAAAGCCGAGTGCCGCGAGAAGCTGATTCCAGCGTGCGACAGGCAAACTTCCGCCCGTGGCCTGATCGTGACCGTGGCCGTACTCGCCGTCTCCGGGCGGCAGCGCGACGGCCTGAAGGAAGTCCAGCGCGTTCATGTCCCCCGAACTTCTCACTGAGAAATTGATGCGGCCCGGGATATACCCGTCGTTGGCGACAACCACGATGTAGCGCGGCAAGCGGCTTCGCCAGATTTGCGCGATGAGCGGATGCACCTGGCAGGCCGAGTGCACACGAATCAACGCGACATTGTTCGAGAAGACCGGCGCTTGTTGTTTGGCCTCGTTCATGGCCGCATTGACTTCCTGCCTTGCCTCGCGCATGCGAGCGACCTCCGGGCTGGTCGATCGCACGAGCTCTTTGGGCTGTGATGCGCGAGCAGCGCGCGGACTGCGAGATCCGGATCGGGTTGAGCGGAGCGGCGTACGGCGTTGACCAGCACGGTCGCCTCTTTAAGTGAGCGCCGGTCGTATTTTTCAAACACCCGAGCCAGCAGCGGGAACGGGGAAGCCTCGCCGAGATCACTCAACACGCCGATCGCCGCCACCCAATCCAAGTCCGAGACGTCGCTGATGGTTGAGCACAGCTCCCATACCAAGAGCGACGTATTAGGAATGACCTCCCAGTCGTACGAGCTGATCAGGACATCGCTGGGCAGAATGCCGGCCGGCCGATGATGATCGATAAAACAGGTCGGCACACCGGCGAGAATCGGGTCCGGTCGGCTACCCAGGTCCAGGACGAACAGCCGATCCGGGGCCTCGTCGTGAAGCCGGCGGCGATTGGTTTCACTCCACGCGCTTCTTACGCGATCCACGACAAGACGGCTCACGTGCTCACGGCCCGCGCGGAACAATGCCTGGACCAGGATGACTCCGGCGGTCACCCCGTCCGCATCGAAATCGTGCAGCACCGCGATCTTGCCGTGAGATGAGCCGAGAAAAGACTCAAACGTCCGGCGCGCATGAACTATACGTTCGAAGTCGATCATACGCTCGGGATCGGCGTGGCTTGGGCCGGATGTACGGGCTGGCAGGTGGGACACCAGTATGTGGTGCGCGCATCCCGGCCTTGGGGGCGCATAAGAATTCGGGTCCCGCATCGCAGGCACGCCTTGTTGGTCCTTCCATAGACCCACAGCCGTTCTGCAGGATTGCTTCTGCCCGTGGTCCGGCGATAGTCGAAAATGATCGGACCGTCAGGGGTCGGCGCCTGCACATTGGCCCGCATCAGCTTTTGGGCCGTTTTCGTCAGACAGACGATCTGCTCGTCGGTGAGCAGTCGTACCGGACTGAACGGGTTCACGCCGCATAGAAAGCAGATTTCCGATTTGAAGACATTCCCCAAGCCTGCCATCACGCGTTGATCGATCAGCACGTCCCCGACTTCTTGATCGGGATGTTGCCGCATGCGGCGGCCTGCGTCATTCGGATCGAAGTCGGGTGCCAGCACATCCGGCCCAAGATCGTTGAAGCCTTTGCGACGAGCCAAGCTATGCTGCGTATGGAACTCCGCAATCGGCACGTTGAAGCCGACGGCAACAAAGTCGGACGTTTCGATCGCCAGCCGCATCCCGCTTCGGGGTCGTTGCCAAGGTTCGCCGGATCGATAGAGATGCCAGGAGCCGTTCATGAGCATGTGGGTCAACAGAAACAGATCGCCGGAAAACTCCATCACGCTCCATTTGCCGGCCGAGCGGACCGAGAGGATCTCCCGTCCCGCGATCGGCGTATCGTCATTCACCCGCATTAATTTAGGCAACACCGACTCAAAACGGGTGACCACCTTGCCGCTCAACGCCGTATTGAGCGTGCGGGCTGCTTTATAAATGGTGTCTCCTTCCGGCATGTTACGCGTCGCCTGCCGTGGCAGGCGCGGGGCGCGCAGTTGGAGGCCGTCGAACGTGAAATCCCATTGGGGTGTGGACAAAGCCGGCTTGGTCGAGAAAGCGAGCCAAGGGATGCCGGGTTGCCACCACGCCGTTGATCTGGGAGATCAATAGGCTCTGTTTGCCCGATTGAGCGAGTTCGACAAGCTTCGTCGAGACGGCACGCGCCACGAGTGTGCGAGCCGGCTCGTCCAGCGGCAGGCAGACGACAATGTCGGGATTGCGCCGGCGAAGATAAGCTCCCAAGGCGCCATTGATCAGTATGACCGATGCGCCGACGGCGCGCGCCAGTGTCGGCACCGCGCCGTCTGAGGGTTGCCCATGGGTGGACGATGATGCCGGCCCATCGGGCGCGTCTATCGGCGGCCATTTCAACAAGGCGCCGTATGGATTCGCCGGATCGGTCGCCGCCAGATGAATCACTTCCGGCGAATCCGGCTCGTCCTTGAGCGATCGCAGAAGATCGAGGGCCGCCGGCGTCGCGAATTGCGTCGCCCCCAGACCGGCCACGAACAAGCCGCGCCGGATGCGGCCGCTCTCTTCCATCATCGTCAGCGCCGGATAGATCGTG
>DATFCE010000427.1:0-7491 GCA_035253365.1 Nitrospiraceae bacterium | reverse complement strand
ACCCCGCGCGTCCGCCGAGCATATGACATCGACTCAGTCCCGTCCACATTTCGGCCGCGCGAATTTTTTCATGTTGGACCACAATCCAGCCATGAAGCCTCTCGCCTCCATGCGACGAGTAGCGTCGAATACCTCAGGATGGCTTCAGAGGCGAGGCGACGACCAGGCAACAGTTGCCGGGCCTGACACGGCCCGGCTGACGCCGCCCGTAAAGGAGTCCATCGGCTGCGTAGTGCAGGACTTCAGGCGTCTGAAAGGCATCCCAGGTTTGGTGGATGCGGCCGGCAGGTTCGCCCATGTGGACGATTGCCCCATTCGGATGAAAGGGCTCGAAGATTCCGTCCGACGACGCGTAAATGAAGCTGTTGCGCTTTAGCTCGTACAGCGGAGCTGGCATCGGCGTGGCTACATCCGCGTCCGCGGGAAGAACACCTAGATGCGAGAGCACGCCGCGTACGCCGCGACGACAGATCGAAATCGCGTCAATCGATACCGTGCCGCCGCCGCCCATTTCTGTTCCCATGGTTGTCAGGCCTGCCCGGCACGCGGTGGCGGTGGCGGTCCGACTGTCCCCATGGTTGCTGACGACAACAGCAATCGGAGCGCCGAATGCCTGCACCATCTCCACGTTGCGCCGGTGGTGGACCTCACTCGTGACCGGTTCGAGAACGGCGCTCGGCAGGAAATTCAACGACGAGCCTCCGGAATGAAGATCGAGGAAAGCCTGGCCGAGCGGCATGATCTCGCTCGCCACGAACTCCGCGATCTGCTGAGTGATCGTTCCAGACGCATTGCCCGGGAACACACGGTTGAAGTTCAGACCGTCGACAGGCGAGGTTCTCCTGCCAGCCGTGACGGCGTGCACGTTCACGGCGGGTAGAAGGATGAGTCGTCCCTGCACTTTGCCCACATCGATGTCGCGTATTAGATCGCCGATGACGATTGGACCCTCGTATTCGTCGCCATGGTTTCCTCCCTCGATGATGACCGTCGGACCTCTTCCATTCGCAATGACGGCAATGGGCACACGGGTGACGCCCCACGCGTCGTCATGGGGCGAATGCGGGATCATGATGAAGCCGACAGACCTACCAGGTTTGTCCAAATCGATGTTGGCAAAGGCAATGCGCTTGTGAGACATGTTTATTCATTACTCGGTTGAATGAGCGGGACGGCGAGGCTATCGCCCGGCATCAATGCCTGCAATGTGCTCTAAGTCCCTCGCTGGTCACCGTCGCGCCCCTGCGTACTATTTTTGCCTTACCCCTCGGCTTCGACCGTGTGATGTCGCTAGTAGTCCCAACCCGGCATAAGACTTGCCGGCGCGATGAAGCGGCGGTTACCTTTGGGCAGGGCCGAGATCTCGGCATGCTCTTCTGCGGAGGGCTGCAGGGATTCGGCGTTCCAGCTCGCCTGGATGTGACGCTTGTTGATCATACGGGAAGCGAGCCGAATTTCCCGGAGCAAGCAAAGAACGGTTGTCGGAAGCCGGCAGAGGTCTGTGCGACAGCACGGAAGTCGAGCGCTCAGGCTAGGCTTCTGATAAACCTGTTTCGACGGACACTTATCCCGCACATTATTATGGACACTTTCAAAAAGGAGGAGCAAGTTTGTTAATTGAAACGCACCAAAAGGGTCCGCAGTTTTTCATCGTCGGTGCCCCACGAGGCAGCTATAGTACTTGCGTCAATCTCTTTGGTGCAAGGAGGTTATCTGTACCCTGAAGTCGCCGACAGGACCGGGAGGACTCAAATGCACAGCCTTCATCGCAGAGATTTTCTCATTCAAAGCAGCGCAGCACTCGTGGGTATGGCGGGTCTCTATTTTGCAAGATCCGCTAACGCCTTTCCCACTCGACCCGGGGAAACAGTCATCGCTTGGCTTGACCAACCGGCGCCTAATCCTGTTCCACAGGTCATCCAATCGCAGCTTGTATGGGAAGATCTGAACTCCTGGATCACTCCCAATGAAAAGTTCTTTTCCATCGCGCATTTCGACCGACCAGCAATTGATGCCAGTACATGGAAACTGGAGATCGACGGCCTGGTAAAGAAGCCAATGAGCCTGTCACTTGCCGACCTGAAGGGACGGCCACGTCAGGAAACCGTGTTCACGATTGAATGCTCGGGCAATCATGGGTTTCCGTTTTTTACAGGAGGCATCGGCAATGCGAAATGGGCCGGCACGCCGCTCGCCCCTGTGCTTGCCGAAGCCGGAGTTCAGGAGAATGGAATTGAAGTCGTTTTTTGGGGAGCCGATGTGGGTGATATTGAAATCCATGACGACATCCGCAATGTGAAAATGCATCAGAACTTTGCCCGGAGCATGTCCCTCGCTGACGCGATGAACCCTAATAACATTCTCTGCTACGAGATGAACGGTGTTGATCTGCCAGCCGCTAACGGTGCCCCGCTCCGCCTAATCGCACCAGGATGGTATGGCATTGCGAATGTCAAATGGTTGAAACGAATCGAGATTCGCGACACGCGGTTTATGAGTAAACTGATGGGTCGGGACTACGTTACAATTCGGGAAGAGGATCACAATGGTGAGACGGTGTGGGCGGAAACTTCCGTCGGTCGTTGGCGAATAAAGTCAGCCCCTGCACGGGTCACGCGCAGCGATGCGGGATATCAGATTATGGGAGTCGCTTGGGGCGCACCTATCGACAAAGTCGAGGTTAAGATTGACGACGGCCCGTGGCAACAGGCAACAATCGATCGCACTGAGGATGCTGAATTTGCCTGGAAGGTTTGGACGTTTAATTGGGCGAGTCCCGCTGCCGGGGAGCACGCCATAACGTCACGAGCCATCTCGACGTCTGGCGAAATTCAGCCGGCAATGGACGACCCGTTGATTGCCAAGAAGCATACTTACTGGGAAAGCAACGGACAAGTTACGCGGCGGATACGTATCTAGTTGGCCGCCAATGTGAGTGAAGGTCGAGAACTATCGGTTGTCGGCCTTTGCTTCGAGGTGATTGGACGTCTTGCCCATCAAAGGAGTACCGCCATGGATGCATACAACGTCGTTCGCTTCAAAGTTAAACCGGGCAAGGAGCAGGAATTTCTCGATACCCACAGAGACGCACCAAACCTTGTAGGACTAGAAAAAGCAGTTATTGTCAAGACCGGCGATCGCACGTACTGTTTCGTCGGTGAATGGGAAACCTCCAATGCTTTGGCGGCGGCGCGTCCGAAAATGATCGGCATGCTCGACAAAGTGAGAAGCTTACTGGAGGACCTCGGCGGAGGGCTGGGGGTCACTGATCCTGTTTCTGGCGAAGTCGTGTTGAAGCTCTAACTGAATATTGAGCCCGTCTGGCTAACCCGGCCGGCGTAGTACCCTTTCGCACCCTGCCGCTTCTACTTCGGGGGACGAAACTACGCGCCTCGGAAATAATTCTTTGTTTTAAAACCCTCTTGGCGGCTTTAGTGCGCGCGTGGTTTTGTTCCAAGAGGATACAAGGTCCGGCTTGGAGTAGCCGATAGGATCATCATTAGCTCGCCGATGTTCTCCGGCGTAATCAGACCAACGAGGCGGGACGAGGCATCGATCACTCCGACCGCCGGAAGACGTTTCTCCTGCATCAGGCGCAACGCTTCCTCGAGTGGTCGACGAGCATGAATGACCGGGATGTCAGACCGCATAACCTCAAGCACGGGAGTTTTGGGGCCCCTCTCCCGCAGCGCTCGGATCATATCGTCTCGTGTGAGGATCCCCCGCAGCTGACTGGCGCCATCCACGATCGGAAACTCGTGTTGTGTCGTCCGGATCAGGCACTGGACGGCATCATCGACTTGGCTATTCGGACCAAGACTCTCGAACTCGGTAATCATGCCATCAGACACCAGCATGCCACGGGATACCTGTCGCATCTGAACCGCATGGGCTTCGGAGGCTGCGCCGAGATAAACGAAAACGGCAATGAAGATTAGCAATGGATTGCCGAAGAGACCGAGGACTCCGAGGCCGAAGGCCACCGCTTGACCAACTGCCGCGGCGATCTGCGTGCCGCGAGCATAGCCTAGACGGTATGCAAGAAGCGCCCGCAGCACGCGCCCGCCATCCATTGGAAAGGCCGGTATCAAGTTGAAAATGGCCAGAAAAAAGTTTACCGAAACGAGGCGCGCGAGCAAACTGACATGGGAGTTTTGCAGCTCCATGCCGTCAGCTGAAGGATAGCCACCCAGCACGACGTAGAGAGCCGCGGCAATCACGATGTTAACGGCCGGTCCCGCAAGCGCAACAACAAGTTCCTGAGAAGGCTCCTCGGGAATGCGTTCCAGCCGTGCCACCCCTCCTATAGGCAGAAGCGTGATGTCGGGCGTACGCACGCCGTAGCGGCGCGCCGCAAAGACGTGCCCAAACTCGTGCAGCAGCACACACAAGAAGAGAAAAACAATGAACGCCACGCCCTGCAGAGCAGCGTTGGGCCCTCCCTGCGCATAGTGGGTACCTGCAATCCAAATAAGAAAAAGTAGGAATGTGATGTGGATCCGGACGATGGTGCCCTTCACCGTGAGAATCGGAATAGACCACGCCATATGAAACTTCCCTTAGGAAACGGCACACAAACGCCGGGGCGCACGAATGGCTCCCACCAATCGATGCCCTCACCTCAGAAAAACCATAGCTGTCATTGCTGAGGCTGTCAGGGTGTTCACCTATAGCGTCTCCAGTGGCTCTACTTCGCCGCTTGCTGCAATCCACTGCTGCTCAGAAAAGCGGCCCTACGGCCTCGACGATTGACCCGATTACTTAGTGCCTTCTTCAGGTCTCAAGCGAACTTCGCAGGCAAAGCTAAGTGGCTGGCAACAACAATTCGGCGACCGTGCCGGGGCCGATTCGCTGTGGACCTCAATAGCCCCCGACTGTTTTAATGAAGGCGAACACTCGCGGTGGGCCATTCCAGTTCCCTTGTCGCCCCTTGTCGTGAAGAACGGATCAAAGACGCTCCGCCGCACCTCTTCCGACATGTGCCTTTCCCGCTATCTCTCACGTTTACGCGCACATACACGCCTAGCGCCAGTTTCGAGTCCACCGCACTCAAAGTGCATGTCCTGGTTCCTATTCTAATTCGGCCACCATTCGGCATCGAGTCCCCGCATTGGTAACGAGATTTAACACAGCGACCTCAAAGTGGGTCCGATTTGCCAATATACGGCGGCCTGCACTGCAAGGTCGAGCTCAAGCTGCATGCCTGGCCCGGCCGCATAGCGTAAAAAGGTTCCAGATTTTTGAGCAAGGAATCGACATTTTCGTCCTTCCTACCGGGAAGCGTCTGCTGCGCAAAGCCAACAGTTGGGAAGTCAGGTTTGAGCCTCTGTGGATTGCATCGCGCGCCCCCGACAGGTAGTCCCGATCAAATCCGGCTGATCGGCGTGTTCAATTGCAAGCCTTATCCCTGTGTCCACGACGGCCAGCAAATCCTGAGATCATGCACGATCCCGCTCGTCATCTCAGCAAGCGTCTCAAGTCTCTGCGCCTCGCTTAAGCTGCGGTCAACCGCACTGTTTCTCATGAAAGGTACCTCCTCCGCCAACCCGTGAAAGTGGCTCTGGGCGCCATGTTGTTCCACTGGTAATAATGCCTCAGCGGAATTCGCCACTCGACCCTTGGGGGTTCACCAAAAGGGCATCGCAGAACGCAATCGCGTTGTGCCCTAACAGACGCTTCGAACGCCGAGCCAATGATTGCCTATGCGCACTCGAAAGGAATCGCTGTTCTCAATGCAGCGCCCTTTGCCAGGTTGAGCACGACGACCATGAGGTCCGCGCCGCGATCAGTCGCCTGGTGTTGCAGTTCGGTGAGGACGATCCCCTCGACATGGATCACATTTGGGAGAAAGTCATGACTGCTTCGGCGTCGATCATTTTCGGTTCCGCCGGCACAGGGCTAAACGCAATGCGATTGACAAGCCCATTTGCAAGCCTGATCATTCTGGCTACAGGCATTTCACGTCACTTTTCCAGTGCCGAAGCCTGAGCATGCCCAACGTCGCCGTACCAGGAAATGATCGAGGCCCTGAAACTGACGGCGCTCCCTCGGAACCGTCAGAGCGCAACATAGTTTCGTTCGCAGCAGCGCTGGTCTCCGCCGCAATTATTCTTGGGGCGCTCTATTACGGTCGCGACATTTTCATCCCGCTTGCAACCGCGTTCCTTATCAGCTTTGCCCTGAATCCACCGGTCACCTGGCTTGCTCGGTGTGGGCTACCAAGGGTCGCTGCCACGGCACTGGTAATGGGCGCCGTCCTCATTGTCCTTGGCGGTCTTGGCTTTCTGCTAACAGCCCAGGTCCGCGCCCTAGCGGTCGAGTTGCCAACCTATCAAACCACGATCCTAAGAAAGCTGACCGATATCCGCGAAAGCCTGAGTGCGCCCGGCGCTTTCACCAGGGCCCTCAAAACCATTGAGCGCGTGCAAAAGGAGGTGACGTCCGAGCCGTCTCCAGCACAAGAGGTCCCCACTCCAAGGGTGGAGGTGATCCCCCCTAGCCAAACGCCGATAGAACAGGCAGTAAGCTGGCTTGCGCGAACGTTGGAACCGCTCACCGTTGCGGGCATCATCCTCATTTTCGTTTTTCTTGCTTTGCTTGACCGCACCGATCTACGCGACCGGTTGCTTCGCCTAATGGGCGGCAATGTTCATCGCGCAACAGCTTCAATTGAAGAGGCGGGTACTCGCGTTAGCAAATATCTGCTGATGCAGATCGCCGTAAACGTCACTTATGGCATACCCATGGCGCTCGGACTGTTGTTCATCGGTGTGCCCGGCGCCGTGTTGTGGGGGTGCCTTTCTGCAGTAATGCGCTTCGTTCCATACCTGGGTCCACTCATCGCCGCGATGTTCCCTGTCGCGCTTGCCTTCGCAACAGATACGGGCTGGAGCATGGTCCTGTGGACGATTGCGCTGATTGTCTTCCTGGAACTTGTCAGCAACAACATTGTTGAGCCACTGCTTTACGGTTCGAGCACTGGCCTGTCAGCTATTTCGCTGATTACCGCAGCAATGTTTTGGACGGCTCTGTGGGGCCCAATTGGATTGATTCTTTCGACGCCGCTTACCGTTTGTCTGCTAGTTTTTGGCAGAAACTTGCCGCAGCTGAAGTTTCTCGATACGCTTCTCGGCTCGACGCCGGTGCTCGATCTTCCTACGCGCATCTATCAGCGATTGATCGCAAGCGATTTGGATGAGGCGATCGAGCTCGCCAACGAGAAAATCGACTCATCCTCCCTTCGACAATTTTACAACGATGTCGGCATTGAAATCCTTCGCCGCGCCAGTGAAGACCATCTGCGAAATGCCACAATCGCGCATCGATTGCGATTCGCTTCGGGAATGGAGGCGCTGCTCGATGAGATGACGGAAGAGAAATCGACACCGACTTCCGATGATGCGAAATCAAAGGTCGTCTGTATTGGGGGGAAATGGGAAGTCGATGCAATTGGCGCTCGCATCGTTGCCCACGCGCTTGACGTTGAGGGAA
>DATFCE010000426.1:0-5982 GCA_035253365.1 Nitrospiraceae bacterium | reverse complement strand
CAATGCCCCATGCATCGGTGCTCATTGCGTCTCCGTGTTTTTAAGAACATTTTGATTAGTATCCGCTACTGCCTACAGCCGGCTGCCGATCCTTCATGAGGGCCTCCGTATCGATCACCCGGTCCGTGGCCCCGGTGCGGCAGTTATCGCAGTGACCGCAATCGCTCTTAAGTTCCTCATGAAAATAGCCCGCGAGATAACGCATGCGGCACATGGTGGTTTGCCCATACCGCATCATGACCTCCAACCGTTCGCGGTCGCCGGCATGACGCTGTTCGTACTCTTCCAGAAAGCGGGTAAATTCCTCGTCGGCGGCGAACTCGCGGAGTTTTTTGAGATGGCGTCCTCTTTTCACAATGCCGGTCGCATCCAACAGCGCGATGATGACTTTCACGCGATTCTCGGATAGTTCGGAAGCCTGCACGAGGGATTGCAGCGGCACGCCTAGAGCTGGGCTTCCTTCTTTGAGAAGCCGATCCAGCGTTCGGTAGACGCGCAACGATTCTTCCCGACGTGGATATTTGCCGCCGAGAAAATAGGACTGAACGCGTCGGTCTTCCAGCCGATACAACAGGATGGCGCGCGCGGGCCGGCCATCACGACCGGCGCGACCCGCCTCCTGCACGTACGTTTCAACGGAATCCGGAATCGCGTAGTGCACGACGAACCGCAAATCGCGCTTATCGATACCGAGACCGAAGGCTTTGGTGGCGACCACCGCCTCGTACTCGTTGTTCATAAAGGCTTGTTGGGTCAGCTCCCGATCGGCCGTCTTCATTTTGCCGTGATAGCGGCCGGCGCTGATGCCCTCTTCACGCAGTCGTTTCCACAGCTCGTCCGCCATGCGGACAGTCGGCACGTAGACGAGCCCGATTCCACCCGTGCAATCCCGAAGGATCCGAGTGAGACGCTCGGCTTTTTCCGTCTCATTCACCGTCCGTATGACTTCGAAAAACAGATTCTTTCGGTTGATGCCGAGGTTAACCACTTCGGCCTTGGGGATGGCCAGTTGCTTCAGAATATCCGCCGCGACATCAGGGGTGGCGGTGGCGGTTAAGGCGAGCACGGGAGGGCGCCCAAGCGCTCGGATCGCCTCGCGCAAGGCCAGGTACGCCGGACGAAAATCATGGCCCCATTGAGAGATGCAGTGCGCCTCGTCGACGACGAAAAGCGAAACCTTGGTTTTCTTGAGGAGGTCGAGGTAATCGGGATTTTCCAAGCGCTCGGGCGTCACGTAGATCAGCTCCGGCTCGCCGCCACGGATATCTTCGACGGCCTTCCGCTCCTCGTGGGCCGTCAGCGTGGAATTCAGTTTGGTGGCCGAAATGTTCCGCTCGGTCAATTTGTCCTGTTGGTCCTGCATGAGCGAGATCAACGGAGAGACGACCAAAATGGCATGGGGAAGAAAGAGCGCCGGTGATTGGTAGCAGAGGGATTTGCCGCCGCCGGTGGGCAAGATGCCCAAGGCATCCTTTCCTGCCATGACCGCCTGAATCAACTCGCGCTGTCCAGGGCGGTAGGCCGTCACGCCTAACCGCGCCTTGGCTTTTCGTTCGTTGGCCGCGGTCCATGTCCAGGCTTGATTCACGCCTCAACCTAACATGTCTTCCGTGCGCATCGTATCGGCCACCGCTGACGACCGTTGTAGGTTGAACACCGGAGGCAACGGGATCGCGTTTTATTGTACGGGCTCCCCTGATACGCCGAAATGATTCTTTACTACGACGCGTGTCCCACGCGGCTGATAGCCATGAAGCCGCCGGCCATAGGAGGATAGAAGTAAGGAGGGGAGGGAGACCGATGAACCATGCTACGGCCGATGTATCGCCACTACATGATGTAGGCGAAATTGAACTGTCGTTGCCTGACGGAAGTCAAGATCTTTCACAGGGGTCGATTCGATTCATCGGCACCGCGACGGTTCTCATGCGGTATGCCGGCTTTACCATCCTTACCGACCCCAATTTTCTTCATCGTGGTGAATCCGTGCATTTGGGGTACGGGCTGCGATCCAAACGGCTGACCGAGCCGGCGATGACGCTCGACGATCTTCCCCCCATCGATCTGGTGGTCTTATCCCACTTGCACGAGGACCATTTCGACCGGAAGGTTCAGGAGCGGCTGGAGCGAGCGGTGCCCATCGTCACGACACCCAAAGCGGCGCACGCGCTGTCGCACATGGGATTCCGCAAAACCATCCCGCTCCAGACCTGGCAAGGCGTGTCGTTCGTGAAGGGAGGAACACGGCTGCGCATCACCGGCATGCCGGGGCGGCACGGTCCGTGGCTGCTGTCTAATCTGTTGCCGCCGGTCATGGGAAGCATGTTGGAATTTCAAAAAGGGGAGGGCGAGCTTCTGCTGCGCTCGTATATCACCGGCGATACGTTGATGCATGGGGCGCTGCGCGACATCCCCGCCCGCTATCCGCACATTGATCAGGCACTGCTCCATCTGGGCGGGACACGTGTGGTCGGCATGCTGGTCACGATGGATGCGAAGCAGGGCGTGCAAGCGCTGCAACTTTTTAAACCCAAAATTGCCATCCCGATCCATTACAACGATTACACGGTCTTCAAGTCGCCATTAGCGGATTTCCGGCGGGAAGTGAAGGCAGCGGGTCTCGATCTTCAAGTTCGATACGTCGATCATGGGGAGACCTACTCGTTCTTGCTGGAATCGAGGCACGAAAAGCCCGTGGAGCGCGAGCGCTGGAGGTAATCATGCGGATAGACACGGTTCGGCCATCGAGGCACACGCAAGCCGTTCTGATTATGATCGGACTGACCATGCTGGGCGGGCCGGCTTTCGCGGACGGCGAGTCGGCGGCAGGACGATTGTTGGTCCAGGACTCGACTCCCTACGAATCCACGACGGAGTCTCCTCGACTGTACGATGCCGACGCCGCGGATACGGTGCGTGGGACCATCGTGGATTTCGAAACGGTCAAACCGGCCGTAGAAGCGTCCCCGTTCCTCCAGATCAACGTCAAAACCGGACAAGGCGTGATTCGCGTGCACCTTGCGCCTCAATGGTTTATGGAGGAACAGAGCCATCGGCTCAATCTTAAAAAAGGCAACGAAGTCGAGATCAAAGGATCCAAAAATGTGGTGAACGGGCAAGATCTGTTCATCGCGGCGGAGATCAAGCAGGTGCGAAGCGAGGATCGTCTGAGACTCCGCCACAAAGACGGCACGCCGGTGTGGAGCGGCAGCGAACGAGCGAGTTAACGTGGTCCATCACACAAGAAGGAGGATTGAGTCTTATGAGAAAAGAATCAGAAAAGGCCAGTGGGAAGGAACGAGGAAATAAGCCCGAGGGACAGGCGAATGCCAATGCGGTCGACATGCTCAAAGCCGACCATGACAAGGTCAAAGATCTGTTCGCGCAATGCGAAAGGAGTTCCGAGGGCGAACAAGAAGGTCTGGCGCAACAAATCTTCCAGGAATTGGAGGTCCATGCCGCGTTGGAAGAAGAGATCTTCTATCCCGCGGTCCGCGATCAAATCGATCCCGAGGATCTCGTCGCGATCGAAGATGATGAGGAAGATGAAGACAGCGACGAGGGAGAAGACGTGGAATCCAACGAAGAGCTGGGCGAAGGAGTGATTGCCGTGGCGTACGAGGAGCACAAGGCGGTCAAAGAGTTGATCCGTGAACTGAGACAGATGGGCTCGAAGGGCGAGCAGTTTAAAGAAAAATTCGCCGAGCTCAAGGAAGATGTCCTCGATCATGTGTCGGAAGAAGAGGACGTGATTTTCCCGGCCGCGCTGTTGAAGTTGGATGTCGCGGGACTCGGCGCGCAGATGCAAAAACGGAAAATGGACCTGATGTCGGCAGCGGCCAATCGATAGTCGTCGTGTTGGAGAGCCGCTCGTCGAATACAGGCGGGGAGCGGATATGAACACCCATGGGCGTTTGATCATGATACTCGTTTCGGCGGCGAGCCTGCTTCTATCGGCCTGTGCAATGGATGATGCTTCGGCCACGCGCAAGGGGCCCGACGTCCGCAACGCTCCTCAGCGAACGGTGAGCGCCACACAGGCACCGCGAAAGGCCGATATGAGCGCCGTACACGACCCACAGAGCCCATTGAGGCCCTGCGTATCCTTACCATTGGGCGTCGGGTCTTCCAGCCGAGGTCTCGCGTTCGATGTGAGCGAGCCGGAGCTTTTCGGCTTGCTGCACGTCACCCATGCCAATGACATGGAAACCGGAAGAGTCGCTCAGGACCTGGCGACCGATCCTCAGGTGAAAGCGTTTGCGGGGCGGGAGGCCTCGGAGCATTCAATCATGCTGCGGGACGGTGATGCCTTGGCGGAACGATTGAATATCACGCCTTGGCTTGCGCCGCCCGCGCGCTCCCTTGCCTTGAATCATGGGGTCGCGATGGATGGACTCAGGTCTCGATCCGGTCTTGGATTTGATCGGGCGTACTTGGACCATGAAATCGAGATGCACCGCATGGTCATGGCGGGGTTCGATACGGCCGGGGGGGCGAATCCCGAGATCAAGCGGATTCTGGAGGAGGCGCTGCCGGCGCTCCATGCCCATCTGACGGCGGCGCAAGATCTTCGAGACGCTTTGAACGCGCAGGCGCCGGCCGGTGCGGCACCCGCGCGCGCCTCTGCTAAAGAGAAAGCGCGTCATATCGCCAAGGGTATGCCATGCGGTGCTTCACAACAGGCTCAGCGCGATATCGGACGCGCGAACTGATACCGGTGGCGCAGCGCCCTTGAGAATGGTCACCAATTGGGAAGAAGGAAGCTGTCGAATCGAAAGCGTCTATGACCAGCGGATGTCTCGCAGCACAGGAGGTGCCGACTCATCGGCGCCTCCGCCTCGGTGTGTCCCACCTCTCGCGCGGAAGCCTTCCGAGCAGCATCGCTACTGACTGCCATCGACGTCGTCTTGATATCGCGGCGGTTTGGTTTCCGTTGCCCCGCGCCGGGCGACTGAGAGACCGGCAGACTGTGCGGTACTCTATGCCGGAGATGGAGAATGAAATGGCCGAGCATGGTGATTTGACCCGCGCGGAATATTACGATCGGGTCAGAAGCCAGATTGAGCATGAGGATGAATTAATTAATCTTCGTGTCGTCTGGCAATTGCTGGTGCAATCCTTCTTTTTCAGTACCTTTGCGACCTTGCTCAACGCCAAGGACCCGGCCAAGAACGCGTTGATTGATCAACTCCAGCACTTCTTGGTGTGGGTGGTGCCGATTGCGGCTTTTCTGGCGGGACTCTTGACGTTCGTCGGTATTGTCACTGCGCTCTTGAACGTCAATTCCCTGCGCCGCAGCTACGAGGACTATTCCCGGGATACGGACGGGCGGGATCAAAGCAGCAAATTGTTCCCGCCCATCCAAGGGCCGGACCATTTGCGGAAGCTCGCGCAAATTTCCCCGATCGGGCTGCCTCTCTTGTTCATCCTCACGTGGCTCATTATTCTCATCCGGCTGGTAGCGGGCGCTTGGGACTGAAAGGTCGCGTATGACGTGACGAATGCTCGTCCGGCCCCGGCCGATGAAAGATTGAGAAGAGTCTTGACGCGCAATTCCGCGCACGCCGGACATGCGCGACCCGATCGGTCGGCTAAGATAGCGGCACTGCTCTTTACGTAACACCTAAGCCACGGACTTAAAATGTCTTCACGCCATGATTCCGACATGGATATCAATCTGCGCGGGCTGGCCACGGCTCGGAACGGTGTCAAGCTTCTGATGGAGGGGATTCCCGCATGTCTCTCTGAGCGGCAGCTTCACGCGCTGTTCACTCCCTTCGGGACGGTGACCTCCGCGCACGTGGTCCTGCCGTCGATCGGGCTCTCACCGGGATTCGGGTATGTGTACATGACAAGACGCCGGGATGCGGAGAAAGCCTGCCTTGCCCTGGACGGCATCGCGCTGCGCGGCGAATTTGTCTCAGTGCAGGTCGTGCGAGAAGAGACGGCTCGCGTCTGACAACGCCTTCGATGGCGCGGGAA
>DATFCE010000425.1:0-3765 GCA_035253365.1 Nitrospiraceae bacterium | reverse complement strand
TTGACCGCCGTAGGGCTCGGGAATCGGCAAGCTCACTATCCGGTGCAGCTCTCGGGAGGCGAACAGCAGCGCGTAGCCGTCGCGCGCGCATTTGCCTGCCGCCCGCCGATCCTACTCGCCGATGAACCCACCGGCAATCTCGACTCGGCGACCGGCCGGCAGGTGATCGACCTGATGCTCGCGCTTAATCGGGATTACGGCAGCACCCTCGTGCTCGTCACGCACGATACGGAGCTGGCCTCCTTTGCCGAGCGCACAATCACCTTGCGGGATGGACGCATCGAATCCGACCGGATGAACCGGTAAGCGCGCTCGAACAGATGGAGGCGGCGTGACGTCATTCGCGATAAACATGGCTTGGCGCGAGACCCGCGCGGCGTGGCGGCATTTTCTCTATTTCTTCATCTGCATCGCCCTAGGGGTCGGAGCCTTGGTCGGAGTCGGCGTATTTGCCGCCAATGTTGAGCGCACGGTCACGCGGGAGGCGCGTGCCCTGATGGGGGGCGATGTCGAGATTCGCTTAAGTCGCCGCATGAGCGAGTCGGGGAAATCGGTTCTTGAAGGATTGGCAGCGCGCAAAGTCGACGTGACTCACGTCAGTGAATTGGTCGCGATGGCTTCACGCGCAGAGCGCGAACCGGATCTTCACCGGAATCCGTCGTTCAATCCAACTCAGATCATCGAACTCAAGGCCGTCGAGGGCGGGTACCCGTTTTACGGCGTGGTGCGCACGACTCCGAAGCAGCCGCTGCATGATCTGTTAGCTCCGATAGCAGAAGTCTGCCAAGGCAGTCTTACCCCCGCACCCCTCACCTCTGATCTTTCCCCCAAAGGGAGAGGGAGTAGTGCGGAGGGGACGTGCTATGGGGCGGTGGTTCAAGAGTCGTTGTTGATCAAGATGGGGCTCGCCGTTGGCGATCCTTTGAAGATCGGCCAGACGGTGTTCACCATTACCGGCGTGATACGGCAGGAGCCCGATCGGGCTGCGACCGCGTTCAGCCTCGGACCCCGGGTGATGATCTCACAGACGGGACTCGCCGCCGCCGAACTGATCAAACCGGGCTCCCGGATTCGGGAGCGGTATCTCTTGCGCCTGCCGCCGGACATTGCCGTTCAGCCGTTGATCGGAGAATTAGGCGGCAAGCTGGCGGGCGACTCCGCGCGGGTTTCCAGCTATCGTGAGGCGCAGCCGCAACTCAGACGATTCTTAGAGCAACTCACCCGCTATCTGGGGTTGATCGGGCTCACGGCTCTGTTCGTCGGCGGCATCGGTGTCGCCAGCACGGTGCATGCGTTTCTCAAGGAAAAACTGAAGACGATTGCGATTCTCAAAACCGTCGGTGCCGGCTCCGGCACGATCGTGCGGACCTATTTATTTCAAGCGCTCTGTTTGGGATTCTTGGGAAGTTTGGTGGGCGCCGCGCTCGGCTTGTCGTTGCAAGGACTGATGCCCCGTCTGTTGGCCGGCTTTGTGCCTCCGGATCTTTTGGAATTCACGGCGACCCGCTCGGCGTTTTCCGTCCTTCCGTTCGTGAAGGGGCTCGCATTAGGCGTCGCCACCACGCTGCTGTTCGCGGTGTGGCCGCTGCTGAGTATTCGTGACATTCGCCCCGCGTTGGTATTTCGGACGAGAGTCACGCCCGTGCCCGCTGAAAGCAGCGGTCGTCCATGGTGGAGAGACTGGAGGCTTCTGCTTGCCGACCGTGTGCGCTTATTCACCGCCGCATCCATTGCGGTCGGGATGGCTACCTCGGCGATCTGGCAGGCAGGCTCAGTGAACATCGGCCTTGTGTTCATCGGAGCGTTGACGGCTGCCGTGATCATTCTCTATCTGGCCGCGGCGCTCTTGATGACCGCGCTCAAGCGAGCGCCCAGCCCCCGGTCTCTTGCCGTTCGCCATGCCATGGGCAATTTGTACCGGCCGGGGAGCCAGGCGGTCAGTGTCATGGTGTCCGTCGGAATCGGCGTCATGATCATCGTGACGATCTCGCTCCTGGAGCAGGCGTTAGTCAACCAGATCGGTGAAAGCCGCCCTGTAGACGCGCCCACATTTTTTTTCATCGATATCCAGCCGGATCAAAGGCAGGCGTTCCAGCAATTGATTCAGGATCGCGTGGGCCTTCGGCCGGAAATGACGCCGTTGGTTCGCTCGCGGCTGCACGCCGTCAACGGCCAGCCGGTCACTCAGAATGACGAGGAGCGGTCTGAGCGCGAGCAGGAGCGCGACAAAGAAGGGCGGGGGAAATCATGGTACTTTACGCGAGAGTATGTGCTGACGTTTCTTGACCGTCTCCCGAAGGACAATGCGCTCACCAAAGGCGAGTGGTGGTTCCATGGCGAGACGCTGCCGCATCCGCTTGTGTCCATCGAGGAAGAAGCCGCGAAAAACCTGGGGCTCGATCTCGGATCGATGGTTGAATTCGATATTCAAGGAACCACCTTGGCCGCGGAGGTGAGCAGCATCAGAAAAGTGGAGTGGAACAACTTCTCCACCAACTTTTATATGATCCTATCGCCCGGTGCTTTGGAAGGCGCGCCCTTCACCTACGTGGCGACCGTGCGAGTCGCCCATGAGAATGAAGTGCCGCTCCAGCAGGCGGTGGTCGCGGCCTTTCCCAATGTGACGGCGATCAACATCAGGGAAGTGATGGAAAGCTTCTCTCGAATTTTAGAGCATCTCTCCTTTGCCATTCGGGCCGTGGCGCTGTTCTGCATGCTCGCCGGCGCGATCGTCATGGCCGCCGCTCTCGCCACGAGCCGGTATCGGCGCCTCTATGAGTCGGTGGTGTTCAAAGCATTGGGCGCCACCCGAAACCTGATCGCCGGCTCCTTCGCCGTCGAATACGTTCTGATGGGCGCGGTGGCGGGAATCATCGGCGTGCTGCTGGCCAGCGCCCTATCATGGGCGGTCCTCCATTTCTTTTTCGACCTGACATGGACTGCCCAACCCGGCGTCCTCGCCGTAGCGTTCGTACTCACGGTGGCGCTGACCCTGCTGGTTGGTTTCCTCACCACATTTAGAATTCTAGGCGAGCGGCCCCTGGCGATTCTCAGGCACGAGTGAATGCCAAGTAACAGCATAGGATGGACACCTAAACTGGCAAAATACAGCATGAGACGCAGGTGATCCATGAATCTCCATGAGACTGTCACAGATCGACCGGTCGAGCTCACGAAGGACATTGCCGTGCTCGCTCGGGATATTCTTGGATCTACAGCAGAGGTGATTTGGTCCGGGTCTTGGCCGCAGCGCAAAGCGCGACAGTATAGTGATCTTGATATCGCGGTTTCAGTGGGTACCGAGATTCCTCAAGCGCAAATGGCTCGATTGCGAGACGCTATTGAGGACCTGCCCACACTCTACGAAGTGGACCTCGTGGACCTCCATGCGGTAGGTCGTGCATTAAGAGATGAAATTTTGAAACATGGAGTCAGGCTGTGAGGGCGCGTTTCCAAAGCTTCCGAAACGCTGTTGTTCGCCTGCGTGAAGCCCTCGATGCACCTGAGACAGACCTCAGCCGAGACGCGGCCATTCAGCGATTTGAATCCTGCTTCGAATTAGCATGGAAGACTATCCAGAGGCAAGCTCCCGATGAAGGCCTTGAATGTCAATCGCCGAAAGGATGCCTAAAACTAGCGTTAAAACTTGGGTGGATTGCGGGAGAAGACGGTTGGTTGGAAATGCTGGAAGATCGGAATCAAACAACCCATACCTACGGTATCGCACCCGGCCCGCCCCAGGCGCGCCAAGACGCACCCCTTCCC
>DATFCE010000424.1:0-18445 GCA_035253365.1 Nitrospiraceae bacterium | reverse complement strand
CGGCCTTACCGATGTTGCGCCGGATGATGGCGGAACAGCCTCCCGATGAACGAGTCGTTCCCGCCTGCCTGCACCTATTCGGCGAGTTCGGCGATCCAAAGGATTTAGCGATGGTGCGCCGGTATCTCGGCCACCCGGCCTGGCCGATCCGAGTTCAGGCGGCTGCGGCGCTGGGTCGGATGGGACGCAGGAAGATGAAGAGCGCCTGATCGGCATGCTGGTCGACGAGCAATGGTGGGTCCGTTATCGGGCGGCGGAGGCGCTGACCCGCCTCTCGTTCATCGATCGCGAGAAACTGAAACAGATTCAGGCAGGGCAGGTAGACCCCAAGGCCAAAGAGGTCCTGATGCCGTTTGTGTCTCGATGATGAGAGGACTCCGCCCGGTTTGAACCATCACCAATGGAAGATCAGATTGAAGGTGCCGCCACGCCGGACGTAGAGCGCGCCCCGATCTTCGTAATAAACGGAGGTCTCGGCCGAGAGTCGATCCGCGAGCGGAACGATGAGCCCTCCTTGAAAAATGCGGCTGAAAAAGCGCGTGAAATCCTGCGTGGCCGTAATACGTTCGGCGGCGGTTCCAAATCCGCCGGACGCGAAAAGCAGCACCCGATCGGACGCCCTCCAGGTCAGTTGCGAAGAAAGGGTCATGGCGCCGGTATCAGGCACATAATAGAGCTTCTCCGTCAGCCAGGAATCGTAAGGAAGATAGATCGTGAGGCCCGGTATTAGAAGATCCACTTTGGCTGACGTAAACGCCAGATGCCGGTAGCCGAACGACGGTTCGATGAATGACAGCGAGCGGTGCAGAAGACCGAGTCCTTGAAAGAGCTCGCCTCCCAGCGACCAATTCGGAACGAAATGCGGGTTCACCGCGCCCGACGCTCCGATGTACCCCCAGGCCTTCTCCCAGAGCGGGCTGTACAGCTCTCCGGACACCTGCGTGTCCACGAACCCAAAGCGATTCATCGGCTCAATGCGCCCCACGAGCGTTTTGTCGCCCAGGGGCTTCGCGGCTTCCACGCGCCAGTCGCGTTCATCGGGCACTTGATTCGTGTAGGTGAAGTGGCTGTACCCGACCTTGTAGTAATCGCGAAACGGAAGATTCGGCAGCGGGCGTTTGATCCCGACCGGCGCCCGTAGCTGCTGCACCGGCGCCAACGCCGCCAACTCGTCCTTCACAGCGCGAATTTTCTTTTCAACGTCCGGCTCGGGAGCAACCGCGTTGATCTCTTCATACAGATGAAGCGCGCGGCCGTACTGCCCGCTCCAATAAAGCGTATCGGCGAGGCCGCGCTTCGCGTCCAGATTGTTGGGATCGTGTTGGAGTACAGCCTCGTAAAGCGATCGGGCGTCGGCAAATCCTTTTTTCCAGGACATGGCGCGAGCCAACGCAATCCGCACATCCAGGTCGTCGGGATAGCGCGTGAGAATGTCCTGATACAGGGCGATCGCGTCATCGTACTGGCCCTGCCAGGACAGGAGCCGAGCCAGAGCCGCCCGGGCCTCATCGTTGCCGGGATCGCGCGCTAGATACGTTCGATACACGTTCACCGCCTCGCCGTACCGCTGCGCCCGTTCCAGCGCGCGCGCCTCCTGAATGAGGTCCTCCAGGTCCTCCAATGAACGGGGGGCAGCGGAGGTGTCGCGTGTATCTGCGAGCGCATGAGACCCTGTGTGCATGCCAAAAAGAGCCAATGCCAGAAGAAACATCAACGGTAGGGGTCCACGCACGAAGGAATGATCTCCGATGAACTCTCTCTGCATCAGGCGGGGGGCCGGCCGCCGAGCGGCGCATCACCGTGTGAAGCTTACGGCCGCATTTCCGAAAGTGTAGCGTAGGTTGGCTCCCTGTCTACCGATCTGCCTCTACTCGCGACGTCACCCGCGTGGGCGATCGCGGGTGCGATCGTCTGTGTGGAATACCGATGCGGCCACGACGGAAATTCGCTCGGTGGGTGCTCGGAAAAACACTCGATCCCTCCTAACCAGCACGCGCGGGCGACTCCGGTTGGCTCCGCTGCTGCAGAGCATCCATGCGGATGAAGCGCTGTATTATCGCCATGTTCCTTGACGATCTCTCCGACCCGCGGTACTGTTTTGCGTAGCATTGACTATGGCTCGATACTTCTTCCACATGCCTCGTCATTCGGCAGATCCGTCGCGCTGTGCACCGTCACCGGCGGATGTGCCAACCTCTTGATGCGACTCGAGCCGATCATAACCGTCATCCAGTGGACATTTCTCCTCTACTTCACAGGCTTCTGCGGCGGATATCTCATCCTCAACATTCTGTCATTCGTGTATCTCCGGCGCTATGTCGAGGAACGAAGTTTGGGAAGTTTGCCTCAGCGATACTCGGGATATGAGCCGCAGATCAGCATCATTGCGCCGGCCTACAATGAAAGCGCCACCATTGCGGCGTCCATACGCTCCCTTCTTCAATTGAGTTACTCGGAATATGAGATCGTGGTGGTCAATGACGGCTCCAAAGACCAGACGCTCCAGGTTCTCACGCGAGAATTCGGGCTGGTGCCGTTTCCCGAAGCCTACGATTATCGTTTGCCGACGAAGGCGATCCGGGCCGTCTACTATTCCACCGTCCATGCCAATCTACGGGTGATCGACAAGGAGAATGGCGGAAAAGCGGATGCGTTGAATGCCGGCATCAATCTTTCGCGCTACCCCCTCGTCTGCTGCGTCGACGCCGATTCAATCCTGCAGCGCGACAGTCTCCAGCGGGTGGTTCAGCCGTTTCTCGACGATCCTTCGACGGTCGCATGTGGCGGCACGGTCCGCGTGGCCAACGGCTGCGAGGTCAGCGGCGGGTTTTTGGTGAAGATTGGTTTGCCGACGAACCCGCTGGCGCTCTTCCAGATCATCGAGTACCTGCGCGCGTTCCTGTTCGGGCGCATGGGATGGTCACCGCTGAACGCCGTGTTGATTATCTCGGGCGCCTTCGGCTTGTTTCATCGGGACACCATCATCGCGGCCGGAGGCTATAGGCATGACACAATCGGGGAAGACATGGAATTGGCGGTGCGGCTGCACCGACGGCTCCGCGACCAAAAACGGCGATACCGGATCACGTTCGTGCCCGATCCTACCTGCTGGACGGAAGCCCCCGAAGATTTACGCACGCTCAAAACCCAACGCATCCGTTGGCAGCGGGGATTGCTCGAAAGCCTGTGGGCGCATCGTGATTTGCTGTGCGGCCGGTCAGCCGGTGTCGTCGGATGGCTGGCGTTTCCTTTTTTGGTGTTGTTCGAGGCCATGGCTCCCATTGTGGAAATCTTCGGCTATCTGATCATGACGCTCGGTTTTGGTCTCGGCGTGGTGTCGGCGGAAGCAATGGGCGCGTTTCTCATCGTAGCCATTGGGTTCGGCGTGCTGCTGTCGGTCAGCGCGCTGCTCTTGGAAGAAGTATCGTTTCATGTCTATCCTCGCCCCGGGCATCTCGTCATGCTGTTTGTAGCGGCTGTGGGAGAGAATTTCGGCTATCGCCAATTGAATGCGATGTGGAAATTGATCGGGACCTATCAGTGGCTACGAGGGAAAACCGCCAAATGGGGAGACATGACACGCACCGCCTCATGGCAGTCCGCCTGATGCGCTATCCAAGTTCCGTCGGGCGCCCGCGTCCCGCAGACGCCCAGATTTCATAGCGGTCCGCACGGTCCATCGCTCGACTCATGGTCAACATCCCGACACGGTCCCATATTCCATACGGGTTCCTGGTGCTCCTGTTGGCGGCGGCGTATTGCGCCACCGGCAAGTTGGGTCTGTCGCTGGCGATCCCGCCGGGATACGCGACGGCGGTGTGGCCGCCGTCGGGATTGGCCTTAGCGGCCACGCTCGTGTTCGGCTACAAGGTCTGGCCTGGAGTCTGGCTCGGCTCGTTCGCCGTCAATGTTTGGATTTCCACCGAGGCAGCCTCATCGGATTCATGGCTCGTCGTCACAGCCCTCGCCGCCTGTATCGGCGTCGGCGCGTCCCTGCAAGCCGTCACGGGCGCGTGGCTGGTGCGCCGCTTCGTCGGATTTCCAACCTTGCTGGATACGGAACGCGATGTGATCCAGTTTCTCGTCCTCGGAGGGCCCGTCAGTAGTGTCATCGGCGCGACCATGGGGACCACGAGTCTGTGGACGGCCGGAGTGCTGGAGGCCCAACACTACATTTTCAGTTGGTGGACCTGGTGGATCGGCGATTCGATCGGCGCGCTGCTGATCGCGCCGCTGATGCTGATCTGGATGGCTGAACCACGTGCCGTCTGGCGCAAACGGCGGCTTTCCGTGGCGGTGCCGCTCTGCGTCGCGTTCGTGGTCGCGGTCGCCCTGTTCGTCTTCGTGAGCGAGAAGGAACAGGATCGCATCGAGCTGGCATTTGAACGGCGGGTGATCGAGAGAGCCTCGGCGCTGCGAAAGAACTTCGATGAGTACTTTGAAGTCCTGCATTCCCTCGGGAGTTACTTCGAGAGTTCGCGCGACGTGGACCGGCGCGAGTTTCAGACATTTGTGAAAGG
Source organism: Nitrospiraceae bacterium (assembly GCA_035253365.1). Taxonomy (GTDB): domain Bacteria; phylum Nitrospirota; class Nitrospiria; order Nitrospirales; family Nitrospiraceae; genus DATFCE01. The sequence continues at coordinate 13,925 of DATFCE010000424.1, read as the reverse complement.
TCCCCTCTTGCGCCATCCGGGCATTGAAGCCTTGGAGTGGCTTCCCCGTGTGCCGGATGCGCAGCGCGCGGCGTTCGAAACACGCCTGCGGCGGGAAGGGCATGCACATTTTGAAATTAAAGCAGGAAAAAGTATCGCCAACCTGACCAGAACGGCTCGGCGGCCGGAGTATTTTCCCATCCTCTATGTTGAACCGTTCCAAGGCAACGAAGCCTTATTGGGATTTGACCCGGCGTCTGACCCCACGAGACTTGTTGCGATGACCAGGGCGCGTGATACCGGACAACCGATCGCCACGTCCGCTGTGAGACTCATCCAGGAGCACGGACCGGAACTCGGCCTCCTTGTTTATCTTGCCATCTATCGCGATGGACATCCCCATGGCACGGTAGAGCAGCGCCGTGAACAGTTGCGCGGCTATGTGCTGGCGGTGTTTCGAATACGGGATATGGTGGAAGCATCATGGAAGGGTCTTCACCGTGAAGGGATTCAGATTCGCATCACCGATGAGACCGATCCGGCGGGAGAGCGCCTGGTCTACGATGAGGCCTTCGATCGCCGTGATAAAAATGAACGGAGCCGTGACGGCGGTGGATTCGGACTTCGACGCAAGGTCATGTTGGAAATTCCGGGACGGCAATGGTCGTTGTGGTTCTCCACGGATCCGGACTATCTCATAGTCCATCGAAGCCTGGGAGCATGGGGTCTTTTTGCCGGTGGTCTGCTTTTTACCGGTCTGTTAGGCGCGTTTCTGCTTGTCATGACCGGTCGCGCGGCCCGGGTGGCGGAGGTCGTGAGAGCGCGAACGGAAGACCTGACCCTGGCGAATCAAGAACTGGAGCATCAGATTGCTGAACGCAGGAAAACCGAAGACGAACTGCGGAACGCAAAAGAGACGGCGGAAGTCGCCAGCCGCGCCAAAAGCGATTTTTTGGCCAATATGAGTCATGAAATTCGGACGCCGATGAATACCATCATCGGCATGGTCGATCTCCTGCAAGAGACTGCTCTCAGCAGTGCGCAGCAGGAATATGTGGCGATGGTCGGCAGAGCGGGCGCATCGCTGCTCACGCTGATCGACGATGTCCTCGATCTCTCGAAAGTAGAGGCGGGCCATTTGTCTATCGAGCGTGTCGGGTTTGATTTGAACGAGCTGATTGAGAAGGCCATGGAAATGATACGGCCGCGAGCGGCTCAGAAAGGCCTGCACCTCGTTCATCACATCTCACCTGATGTGCCGCGTCAGCTCATTGGCGATCCGCATCGCCTCAGACAGATTCTGCTCAATTTACTCGGTAACGCCGTCAAGTTTACCCACAAGGGTGAAGTTGTGCTCCGAGTCGGACAGGATTCACGCTCACAGGACGATCGGTTCCGATTCGCGGTCTCCGATACGGGAATCGGCATCGCACCGGACAAGCTCAACTCTATTTTTGAACGATTTTCACAAGCCGATTCTTCCACCACGCGACAATACGGCGGCTCCGGCCTGGGATTGACGATCTGCAGGGAACTGGTGCTCCGCATGGGCGGACAGTTGTGGGTCGAGAGCACCCCTGGACAAGGCAGCACGTTCTTCTTTGCCGTCCAGCTGGCGGCGCAATCGCCCTCGAAATCGACTTTGCCTCTTTCCGCTGAAGTCAATGAAGCGGGGGGGGTAGCCGGCGCAGCGCCGCCGGCGCCGCCGGGGTTGCGCATTCTGCTTGTCGAAGACTTTGCGGATAACCGTATGGTGATTCAGTCCTACCTGCGGCAGGAGCCGCATCATCTCGAGATCGCGGAAAACGGTTCTATCGCGGTGCAACAGTATCACACGGGACATTACGATCTTGTGTTCATGGATGTGGAAATGCCGGTCATGGACGGGTACGCAGCGACCCGAGCCATCCGCGCATGGGAGCGGGAAAAGGGCCTGCCGGCCACGCCGATCATTGCATTGACCGCTCATGCCCTCACGGAACAGGTCCAGCATAGTCTCGACGCGGGATGCACCGCGCATTTGTCCAAACCGATCAAGAAGGCGACTCTCCTCGAAGCCATTTCGCTCTACGGGATATCGTCCCACCCCAAAGCGGCCCGTGATCCGGATGAGCCTAAAATTATCGTGCGCGTGGAGGCGGAATTCCAACAGTTTATTCCTCAGTTTCTCAAAAGCCGCGGGCAAGATATCGTCCTGATTACCACGGCGCTCGCTCGCGATGACTTTGAATCCATCCGCATCCTCGGCCATGGCATAAAGGGCATCGGCGGTTGCTATGGGTTTGAGGGCATCAGTGAAATCGGCCATGCGCTGGAGCAAGCGGCGAAGGCTATGGACGGAGAGACGATTCGGGCACAGGCGGCTGCGATGACCGCATACCTTGAGCGAGTCGAGCTCGTGTTCGAGTAGATGGCGAGGCGCCTTACCGTGGAGAGCGCGTGGCGATTCTGATCGTGGATGATTCGGTCGATGCCAGACTGTTGTTGCAGTCCGTGCTGCGGTCATCCGGCCATCACAATCCCGTTATGGCAGGGTCCATGAGCGAGGCCTTTGCACGCATCACAGAAGGCGCGGCGCCGGGTCAGACATTGGACATCGATCTCGTCCTCCTGGATATCGACATGCCGGACATCAACGGCATTGAGGCGTGCCGGCAGATAAAAAAGGACGCACGCCTGTGTGATGTCCCCATTATCATGGTAACGGCCGCGGCGCGAGATCAGGTCTTGGTCGACGCTTTTCAAGCCGGCGCAATTGACTACATTACCAAGCCGTTCCGGCGTCCGGAACTGCTCGCGCGTGTTCGTTCCGCATTGACACTCAAACGGGAAATGGACGCGCGCAAGGCCCGTGAGCAGGATCTGGTCCAGAACAATCTCAAGCTGCAACGGGCGCTTCAAGAAATTCAGGTGCTGCGCGGACTCATCAAGATTTGCTCGTTCTGCAAGAACATTCAAAACGATCAAGGGACCTGGCAGCGGATTGAGATTTATATTCGCGAGCATTCGGAAGCGGAATTCAGCCATGGCATGTGCGTGGATTGCGCGCGCGCGCATTACCCCGGTCTTCTGGAGAAATGATGCCGGCGGGTGGCTACGGCTGTGAGCACCGCGAGAGGGACGGATGATGGCGGTGGGAAGCGCTCAAGACAAGACCGGGGGGGCGATTCCCCCGCAGGCGCTTGGACGCATGAGCCCTCATCGGTCTCAAGTCGTGCTGCTGCAGAGTCTGGTCTCCATCGTACTCTCGTATCAAATTCTCTTGAGCTCCACCGAAGTTCTCTCTCGCGCCGCCCAGGAACTCCTGGTCCTCGGGCTGCTTTCCCTCGTTGTAGGAGCCATGCTCCTTCCGATGCATCTCGTCGAGAGTCGCGTGTTTACCCTCGTGTTGTTGCTCATCGATACGACGGTCACCTCGTCGGTGATTTATCTTACCGGGGAAACCGGCTCTGATCTGTACCTGGCGTACTTCTTGATCATCCTGATTTCCGCATCCGCGCGCAGCCTGAAACAAAAGATCGTCTTCTCCGCCCTCATCGCCGCCGCCTATGGCGGGATTCTATATCTCGGAATGGGAGAGAACGTCCTGATGGGTGAAACCCATCTCATGCGGGTGTCCATCCTGCTGATCATGGGCGTCTTCTACGGGGCGATGAATGCCACGTTGCAGGAAGAACAGCAGGACAAGGCGGTGCTGTTCGAACAGGTCTCGGAACGGCAACGAGCCGAGGAGGCTCTCCGCGCGAGTGAATCAATCCTGCGCGAACTGCACGAAATTACGTCCGCGTCGTCCGCTGGGTTCGATCAGGCGGTTCAGCGTTTGTTGGAAATGGGATGCCGGCGATTAGACGTACGATCGGGTATGTTGACGCGGATCGACGGCGAGTTCTATCACATTCAACAGAGCCACGCGACCGCTCCCTTGGCGCCGGGAGGGCTGGCTCCGCTCGCGGGGTCCTATTGCGAGTGGACGGCCGAGACACGAGAGCCGATCGGATTTGCGGCTCACCATCTCTCGGACGGGACCCCGCCATCGCGCGATCCCGTCTTCCAATTCCAGTCCTACCTGGGCATTGCGGTGACGGTCGGAGATCAGGTGTACGGCACGCTGAGCTTTTCGAGTCCCACGCCGAGAAGCCGAGCGTTCACCGGATATGAAAAGACCTTTCTGAAGCTGGCGGCGCAATGGATCGGGCATGAACTGGAGCGACGGCGGACTGAGGAAGCGTTGCGGGAGTCGGAGCACCGATACCGGAGCTTGATTCAGACGGCGCGGGACGTGGTCTTTACGCTCTCCACCGATGGCGCGGTCACGTCGTTGAATGCTGCGTTCGGGATGGCCACCGGCCATGCCATCAGCGAGCGACTGGGCAAATCGTTCGTACCCTTGATCCATCGCGAGGATGTGGGGCGCTCCAGACAGATCTTTGAAGCGGTATTGGCGGGACATGCGCCCGCCATCTTCGAACTGCGGATTCGCGCGCGATCCGGCGACTATGTCACCGGAGAGATTACGGCCAGTCCGCAAACCCAGGATGGTCATGTGGTGGGTGTGTTCGGCATTGCGCGGGACATCACGGACCGCAAAAAAGTGGAAGAGGAGCTGCGGAAGGCCAAAGAGGCGGCCGAGGCCGCGAACCGCGCGAAAAGCGAATTTCTCGCCAGCATGAGCCATGAGATCCGCACGCCGATGAACGCGATCATCGGCATGGCCGATCTGCTCTGGGAAACGCCGTTGAAGCAAGAGCAGCAGGAGTACGTCGGCATTTTCCGGAGAGCGGGCATCAGCCTGCTGAACCTAATCAACGATATCCTGGATCTCTCCAAGGTAGAAGCCGGCTATCTGGAGTTGGAGAAAATCGAATTCGACCTCCGTGAGGTCGTCGATAAGACCGCGGAGATGATGGCGCTTCGCGCGCAAGAAAAAGGCATTGAGCTGGGGTGCTCCGTCGCGCCCGACGTGCCGACCGACCTGATCGGCGATCCGAATCGTCTCCGGCAGGTGATTCTGAATTTGATCGGGAATGCCATCAAGTTTACGACGATCGGGCAGGTCGTGTTGCGAGTCGAGAGCGAGCGCGCGACTCCCCAAGAGGGCATGCTTCGCTTCATGGTGGCGGATACGGGGATCGGGATTCCCCCGGAGAAATTGAATGTCGTCTTTGAGAACTTTACGCAGGCGGATTCTTCAACCACCCGCCAATACGGAGGAAGCGGCCTGGGGCTGAGTATCTCCAAGCGACTCGTCGAGTTGATGGGCGGCCGCATCTGGGCCGAAAGCGTGCCGGGGAAAGGCAGCACCTTTTACTTTACCGCGCGGTTCGGTGTGCAGGTTCACGCAACGCAGGACGGATCCTTCGCGGAGATGGACCTGCACGGCGTCAAAACCCTGATCACCGATGACAACCCGACGAACCGGCTGATTCTGAAGGAGGCGTTGTCGTCCTGGGGAGCGACCACGGCCGAGGCGCCGGGTGGCCTGGAAACGCTGGCGGAGCTGGGACGAGCGCACGCGGCAGGCGAGCCGTATCAATTGCTGCTGCTGGATTGTCAGATGCCGGAGATGAATGGATTCCAAGTACTGGAGAAAATCAGCGGGACGTCCGGGCTGGCCGGGATGACGGTCGTCATGCTCACGTCCGACAATCGCAGTCCGGATATCGCACAGACCTATAAACTCAAACTGGGCGGGTATCTGGTGAAACCGATTCGCCGGTCCGACCTGCTCAAGGCTATCACCATCGCCATGGCCAGATCAAAGGGACTCGTGTGCCAGCTGCCTGCGCCGGGCCTCGTGGCCGTGGACATGCCGGCGTTGAATATTCTGCTGGCGGAGGATTCACCCGATAACCGCTTGCTGATCCGGTCGTATTTCAAGAAAACGCGTTGCCGGATCGACATCGCGGAAAACGGCAAAATAGCCCTCGAATCCTTTCAAGCCGGCTCATATGACTTGGTGCTGATGGATATGCAAATGCCGGTGATGGATGGCTATACGGCCACGATCCGTATTCGGCAGTGGGAACGCGAGCACAACCGTCTTCCTACCCCTATTATTGCTCTGACGGCCAATGCGTTGCACGAAGAAGCCAATCGTTCTTTAGCGGCCGGCTGCACCGCCCATTTGACCAAACCGATTAAAAAGGTAATCTTGATGGAAGCGATTACTCAACATATTCAAAAGGCTCGGTTATGAATCACAGTCCCCGGACCAATGACGACCAGAAAATTTTCGTCCGCATCGACCCCGACTTAGCGGATTTGATACCGGGATTTCTCAATAATCGACGGGCAGATGTGATGTTTCTCCGCGAGGCCGCGGAACGGCGGGATTTCGAGGCTGTCCGCATGGCTGGACATCGACTGAGAGGGGACGGCGGCGGATACGGCTTCCCGGATATTTCACGCGTCGGTGCCGCTCTGGAACAAGCCGGAAAGGATCAGGATTCCTCTACAATTCACCGGCACATTATGGAACTCTCGACGTATCTCGATCGAGTCGAGGTGATCTATGATTGACCCCGTTGCCCCAGACCAGCCGCTTGCCGACGAATCTCTGGAGCCTCCTGACACCACACCAGGCGATGGACTGAAGGCGCTCGTCGTCGAAGATGCTGAAGATATGCGGCGACTCCTCGAGAAAGTCTTGTCTGTACGCGGTCATCACGTCACGGCATGCGCGGATGCGGAAGTCGGGTGGGAGGCGTACCAACGCGATACCTACCAACTGGTATTTCTCGATTGGCACTTGCCCGGCATCGACGGCATTGAACTTTGCCGGCGGATCAGAGGCGCGCCGGGCGGCGACCGTAGCATCATTGTCATGATCACCGCTCGGGATCAGCCCGATGATTTGCAAACCGTCCTGGCGGCCGGCGCCAACGATTACATGGCCAAACCGGTGGACGTTCAACTGCTCAAAGTCCGGCTCGCCATCGCGGAACAATGGGCGCGCAATCTCACGCAACAGCTGAAAGCCGAGCAAGCGTTGCGAGAGAGCGAAGAAACCTTGCAGGATCTCCGGCGGCAGCTCGATGAAAAAGGGCCGTTTCAAGATCTGCTTGGGAAGAGCACGCCCATGCGCGTGATCTATGAGCAGATCCGCGAATTCGCCAAGGTCGATACGACGGTGCTGATCGAAGGCGAAACGGGGACGGGGAAAGAGCTGGTCGCGCGGGCCATTCATTTTGCCAGCGCTCGAAAAGCCAACCCCTTCATCGCGGTCAATTGCGCCGGTCTCACCGATTCGTTGCTGGCCAGCCAACTTTTCGGGCACAAAAAAGGCGCGTTTACGGGAGCTATCGACCATCAGCAAGGCTTGTTCGAGGCGGCCCACGGAGGCACGCTGTTCCTTGATGAGATCGGGGACATTTCTCCATCCGTGCAGACCAGTCTGCTACGCGTGCTGCAAGAACGAGAGATCACCAGGCTGGGCGAATCCAAACCGCGAAAAGTCGATGTGCGGGTGCTGACCGCCACGCACCACAATCTGAGTCTGGATGTGAGCAAGGGCAGTTTTCGGGCCGATTTGCTGTATCGGATTCGCGTGGCGCGGATCAACCTGCCGTCGCTCCGTAATCGGCGAGAAGATATTCCGCTCCTGGTCGCGTCGTTTCTCGGGGAATGTTGCGCGGCGACCGGCAAGCCGGTGCGGGATATCAGTCGCGAAGCCATGCAGACGCTGAAGGCGTACGCCTGGCCCGGGAATGTGCGGGAATTAAAGAGCGCGCTCGAATGCGCCGTGATCGTCTGTAAAGACAACGTGATTCAGGTCGAAGACCTACCGCCGGAAATTCTCAATCCTCTGCTCTGCCAGATGGTCGTCACCGATGCGCCTCACGATGAGAAGAGCCGAATGATTGCCGCATTGGAAAGCACGCGCGGCAATCGCACCATGGCCGCACGCCTCCTCGGAATGAGCCGTGCGACGTTGTACCGGCGCCTTGCGGAATTCGAACTTCCTTCTCGGAAATAGTCATTACTCATCGGGTGCATCCATTGCATCGTGACCTCCGTGGGATGTGTGCTCAGGGAGAATCATCAGGAATGCTGCTCGCCGGCGGAGCCGCGCCGCGCGCAATCACGAGAAATTCGTTGGTCACAGGGGCGGAATCGACTATACTCAGTGTACGAGTTTCTACCAGGATAGGCGAGGTGAAGCCGTGAAAAAAGAGCAGCCATTCGCCGAGTTGCCGGGAGGATCGGAAACCATTCTGGTTGTCGATGACGATGATGCGGTCCGAACGCTGCTTCGGGAAACGCTTCGGATGAAAGGGTATACCGTGTTGGACGCGCGATTCAACAGCGGCGCGCTGATGGTCGCGGGACGGCACAAAGACGCCATTCATTTGATGGTCGCCGACCTCATGATGCCCGGCGTCAATGGACGCGAGCTGGGCCGGCGATTGGAACTCTCACGTCCCGACATGAAAATTTTGTACATCTCGGGGTATCCCAAAGATTTTGTCTTCGGCAAAAAATTGCTTGAGGAGGGGGCGGAATTTTTGGAAAAGCCGATCACCCCGGACACGCTATTGGCCAAAGTCCGCGACATGCTGGACACAGGGTCCGGAGAGCCCGACAGTGTCTCGAACGGCGCGGAGTGCGGCGATGACTTTGTGATGCAGGTACTGACCGGGTTGTTGGACCAAACGAATATCAGGCTGTCCGCGCACCAGGCCGCTCAACTCAAGGTCCTTGTCGATGACTACGAGGCAACCCGCTTGGTCCACGAAGCGGATTTTATGGTTGCCGAATTACACGCCCAGACACTCATTCAGGATGATGCGGCCACGCTTGCCGACATCGAAGCCGCGTTCCGAGATTCGGAGAGCGCGCAGACCGTGTATCGCCTGGAGGGCGTGAAAGCCTTGCGAGCCGCTGAAATGCTTCTGACGACCGTGCAGCGCGAAAAACTGGTGGCCGGCTATCCGCATGGAAGGCGCCGGACCTCCGATCGCTTGCATGCTGAGAGCGCGAAGCCGAAGGTCAAGCGACGAACGAAACGTTGAGGCTCATCGCACCGCGCACTGTCTGCCATCCCGGTTCACTTCTTCAGTGATGTCTTCCTTCTTGAGATTCGTGGTGGTGATGAATTCCACGAGGCGGTTTTCCGCCCAAAACCTGTCCTCGTCGGATTGCCGCCGTTGAATAAATCCGCAATGACCGCCGTGTGCCGGAGCGACAAGGTGTATCCATGGATTGGTCGCCAGCGCAGGCGTCTGAAAAATCCGATACGGGATGAACGGATCGTCGTGCGACGTCAGGATAAGAGTCGGGACGGCGATCTGTCCCAGCACATGGCGCGCGCCGCTTCGCTCGTAGTAATCGGCAGCATGGAGAAACCCCCCGTCCAATGCGGTATACACATCGTCGAATGCGCGAAGCGTTTGGATCCGTGCAAGATGGGTGAGGTCGAATTTCCCAGGGAACAGGCCGGCTTTTCGCCGTACTCGCGCCTGCAAGCTCCGGAGGAAGAACCGCTGGTAGACCCAGTTGCGCCGCCGCTCCAGCGCCTGGACGCAGGCCGTCGGATCGATAGTGGGACAGACGGTAATGAGGCCTTGCAAGGCCGGCAAGTCGGCGCCGATCTCTCCCCCCATCCGCAAAACTAAATTCCCACCCATAGAATATCCCGCCAACCAAATGGCTTCGATGCCGTCCTGCTGCGAAAGCTCCTTAACCACGGCAGAGAGATCGTTGCTCAGACCGCTGTGGTACAGCGTCGGCGTGAGATGCTCGGTCCCGCCGCAATTGCGCTGATTGAGTCGAATGACGTTGAATCCCGCCCGCCACGCCTTGCTGGCGGTGCCCAACATATAAGGCGACTCACTGCATCCCTCCAAGCCATGGACCAGAATAAGGGCGGGCCGGCTCTTCATGTCCGGTTGCCAATGACAGTATCCCAGGATGCGAGACCGTGGGGACACGGCAAACAACCGGGTTTCGGTCGGCATACCGCGAAGCAAGCCGGGCCGTGGCCAATAACGCGGAACGAGCGTCATAAGATCGGGTTGTTTCAGCAGTGGATGGGGAACGAATGGCCGCATGGTCGCGTTCCGTATCATGGAGATGTTATATCAAAAGCCGCCGGAGTCCGACAGCGCGGGCATCGGGCATGAAGATGCACGGCGCCGTCGCTTTAGAGTATGATAGCGCCCCTATGGATGAGGGACGCATGATCAGAGAACGGATCGAGGAAGTCACCCGGGTCAATCAGGAGTTTTACGAGGCCTTCGAGAGTCTGGACATTTCCCGCATGGATCGCGTGTGGTCACAGCAGGAATACGTCACGTGCGTCCATCCGGGCTGGAGCTTGCGGGTCGGCTGGCCGGCCGTGCGGGATTCTTGGGTGCTCATTTTCAACAATACTTTTTCGATGACCTTCTCGCTGACCGAAATTCAAGTCCAGGTTGCGGGGGATATGGCGTGGGTCATCTGCACGGAGAACATTACCAGCCGGCAAGGCGACAGCAGCCAAGACAGCCAAGTATTGGCCACCAATCTCTATGAACTGGTCGAGAATCATTGGAAGATCATCCACCACCACGGCTCCCCGGTGATGGGATGAGGAGAGGAAAGGAAAGTGGGCGGCTGCCCTCTGTGCTCGCACACCGCCGGATATCTCACCATCACGTCTATCACCAGTCTCGCCGCTGACTTGTGCCATGATGCCTCAACTTGCCGAAGGCGCCGGAACAGATAGATAGCGAACGAGCCAGTCGGTCAGCAGTGCAGTCATGCGGTTGAAATGCTCGGGTCGTGAAAAGCGATGATCAGCCCCGGCAACGACATGCAGTACCTTCTCTGCCGGGATCCGTGCACATAACTCTTGTGCTTGGGACACCGGAATCACTTCATCCTGATCGCCGTGCACGATGGTCGTCGGCACGCGCAGTTGTTGCGCCGCCCGGTAGGCATCGTACCGTAGGCAGTCCTCATAGAAACGAAAGTGGACGGGAATCTGCCCGACCGACTCCGGGACTTGGCCTAGATGGCGCCACAGTTCAATCGCGACACGGCCGAACTGCTGGCGCAGGAGGGCGGGAAAATCTGCGACAGGACACCGGAGCGCCAGCGCCGCTAAGGTGGGCGTTTTGGCGGCGACCAGCGTGGCTATGAGGCCGCCGAAGCTGGATCCCAACAGCCCGACGTGTACGAATCCATGCCCCCGCATCAGCGCAACGGCGCTTTCGGTTTGAGCGATAAGCGTCGTCAATAACAGATCTTTCAAATTCCCCTCGCTCTGCCCGTGCCCAAAGAAATCAAAGCGGAGCGTCGCGATCTGCTGTCGTGCCAGTTGTTCGCTCAGCCTGCGATTGGTCCAACTATCTTTGTACCCCATAAAGCCATGGCACAGAATCACAATCTTATCCGTCCGTAAGGGGGGCGACAAAAGCACCGCGCTGATCCGTCGTCCGGCGGAATCTTGAAACGCAAATGTTTTTTCCATGCACCATTCTACCAACCGCCCTCAGCCTTGGAGAAGGTCGGCTGTCGCACCACCGGCTTTACCGCGGAGGCCACATGAACACGCCCACGCCGATGATCCACGCCAAGAGTAAGAGGCTCGATGGCATGCTAATGGCCATGGCGACTGCCGAGAACCCCGTGTAAGCCATGACCATGCCGGCCACCAGGGTCAGGCTCCCGCTCGCGATCCCCAGCACTTCAAGCCATGTCGGACCGCGACGATCGATCATCAGGGCGATTCCGTAGACTGACACCGTCGCGCCAGAGAGCAACGACGTGATGCTCGCAAGCCCGATCTCGATCTGTCGCACGCCAAATGCCGCCTGAAAGAGGCTAGCTTTCTCCTGGTCCGGCGCCGATGCCCAGGCATCGACCATTCCTTTTAGAGCGATGCCATCAACAGCTTGTAGTACCGACGTCGCTGCCAGACATCCCACCGTCCCAGCCGCGCCCAGACAGGCCCACTGTGCAGCCGGCCCATCGGCCATCTTCCAAGACAGCAGCACAAGCGCGCTCAGGATCAGAACGATACCGAGTAATTGAGCCACATGGCTGGTCACCCACAGCTGATCCGCCGCATATTCGGTAAATGCCGCCAGGGCGTCATTGGAATCGGCCTTCGATGGATGGAGAGACGTTCCCACGACGAGGAGGACAGCGCCAGCCATCGCACTCACCGCACCGATTCGGCTTCGATCTTTCCACCGGTCCATTCCCCATCCTCCGTCAATGAAACGCTTTTAGCGGGTTATTCCGACGCAAACAATAGAGGCCGATCACCCAGAGTCCTAACAACACATCAATACTCATACAAAAGCTTGGCCACCAGGGCGGGACACCGGGGTTTTGAATGATGACATGGTGGACGAGGTCAAAGAGTCCGTGTGCCACGATTCCGATCCCGACAAGCACCGGGAGACGCAGCGCGCCGAACACCGCTACCGTGGAGAAGGCGAAGGCGATCATTGTCTCCCAGGCAAGCGCATGGGGAGAGCCTCCCAAGATCGCGAAGAGAATATAGTATGAAGCAATGATGACGAGAACAGTAGGATAGAAACTGCGGTCCTGATCAAATCGCGTGATTTTGCCAAGAGCTGCCACCGCCACGGCAAGGAGTGCACCCACTAAAAAAGGAATCACCTGACTCCTGGCGAATAGCAGAGAGAGAGATAGGTTTCTGGCACTCTTTCTCCACAGTCGTGCGGACAAGCCATGCTTTCCAGGGAACTTCTTATGTCCGAGCGCTCATTCCGGTGCTCTTCAGGATGAGGCGCGCGGCGGCTTGCGGAACATCCCAATGCGGGAAATGTCCACATTCCTCGAACCAGTGTAACTGCGCGCTCGGAAAGAGTTGCAACGCTCGTGTGGCCTGGCTGGGAAAGCACACGCGGTCTTTGCGACCCCATCCAATCATCACGGGTCCCGGGGTGGAGTTAGCGCCCTGTTGTACCGGGCCATAGATGAGCTGGTTCAGCGCTTCGTCGAAGGACGGGGAGGCGGCATAGCTGTACATCTCATCGAGCGCGAGTCCCCGCGGCAAGCTCCACGGTTTGGCGGAGAGCTGCGAAAGCAGCAGCGTGCGGCCGACGGCATTATCAGTGAGCAGCGGCATGACGGGCTGAAGCGCGCGCACCAAGCGGATCGACAGCTTAAGTGTGATCTCGAAGTAGCGGAGTTGCCCCGGACTCCAGAATCCGCCGGGGTCCAGCGCCACGGTGGCGCCCACGACGCCGCGCCGCGCGAGCTCTAGCACGAGCCGCGCCCCCATGGAACTCCCAACTACATCGATGCCGGTGAGGTCGTAAGTCTCCATGAAAGCGGTAACCGCGTCGGCCAATGTCGCGATGGAGGCTTCGTCGTCGAGCGGCGGTGTATCGCCGAAGCCCGGCAGATCCACCGCGATCACATCGCGCTCGGCAGCCAGCGCGTCGAGAATCGGTAACCAGGATCGCCATGTGCTGCCCAGGCCGTGGATGAGCAGCAGCGGTTTGCCTTTACCCCGGCGAACGTAGTTCACGTCTTATCCGAGATTTTTCCAGATGGTAGGGCGCGGTTTTTCGGAAGCGACTTGCTGTGCCGGCCCCATACCGATACGCGTATCCGGCGCTGGGTCAGGCAAAACCAGGGAGCTTTGCGGAGCTCGCCTCTCACTCCGGTCTCCCGGCCCGCAGTTCGAAAGCGCAGTGAGGATGAGCAGACTCCCCGCAACGGCGTAGAGAGCTTTGGTATTCATGGTATCCATCCTTTCTCTAGCGATTCATGGCGGCTTGCAGTTTCCTGGCTTGATCAAAGTGCATGGCGACGTGGTCCCGCGTCTCCATGAGATGTTTCTTTACCGCCTCATTGTTCGCTTCTTTGAGCTGACTGTCGATCATGTTCTGAACCTCTGTGTGGCCCTTGATCATCGCCTCGATATAGGCTTGCCGAACTGCTCGCCGTCGAGCGGAACGATCGCGGCAAGCTCGCGGGCGCCT
>DATFCE010000423.1:0-6679 GCA_035253365.1 Nitrospiraceae bacterium | reverse complement strand
ATTGTCGGTTCGGTCATTCCCGCCGTGTTTAATTCATTCGGAATGGAGGCGGGGGGGCGATTTCTCACCAGAGTGTTCGATGGCTATAATCGATTCGTGCTCGCCGCGATTGCGTTGCTGATCGCTGCAGGGGCCGGTCGTGTGTGGATTGCCGCCCGGTACCGGTTCTCCAGTCACCCGTCTATTCACGTCGAGTTTGTTCTTCTCGGCCTCATGATCGCGGTAGCGCTCACGATTACCCTGTGGCTGGAACCGAGATCAGTCGGCATGCAGGAGGCCGCATTTGCCGTCAAAGACGGAGCGGCCAAGAAAACGGCGTACGGCGCGTTCTTTCAAGCGCACTCGATCGTGCGGGGATTGTATGTCACCAATCTCGCATTGGGCATCGTGTTGATCGCGGTCAAGCTCAAGTCATACATTAACAGTGGGGGCTCATGACATGGACGCACTCCTTGCATTGGCTGACGGCACCATTTTCAACGGCCGCGCATTGGGATTTGAAGGCGAAGCGATCGGGGAAGTCGTCTTCAACACCGCCATGACGGGGTATCAAGAAATCCTGACCGATCCTTCTTATAAGGGACAGATCGTCACCATGACGTGTCCGCACATCGGGAATTACGGGATAGCTAAAGAGGATGCCGAATCGCGGCGGTTATGGGCGAACGGCTTTATCGTGAAGGAGTCCAGCCGGAAGCCAAGTAATTGGCGAGCCGAGCAAACGCTTGATGCTCTGCTCAAAGACGCCGGAGTCGTGGGAATCGAAGGAATCGATACCCGCCACTTGACCCGGCATCTCCGGGACGCCGGATCGCAATCCGGCATCATTTCGCATGTCGATCTCGATCCGGACCGTGCCGTCGAGAGGGCGAGAAACGCGCCGAGCATCGTGGGCCGAGATCTCGTGGCGGAAGTGGCGTGCGACCGCGTCTATGAATGGACCCACGGGTCGGGGACGTGGACACCAAACGGCGGCGGGGTGGTCGGCGCGACTGATGCGCCGGGCCGCTTCCGCGTGGTGGTCTACGACTTTGGCGTTAAGCAGAATATTCTCCGTCGTCTTGTGGATGTGGGCTGTGCAGTGACAGTAGTTCCGGCCTCGACGCCGGCTGAAGCGGTAGCGGCATTACGGCCGGACGGGGTTGTTCTGTCAAACGGCCCCGGTGATCCTGAAGGAGTTCCGTATGCCATCAAGGCGACTCAGGCATTGATCGGCCGCTATCCCATTCTTGGGATTTGTCTGGGCCATCAAATTCTCGGCTTAGCCATGGGCCTGAAGACATACAAGCTGAAATTCGGCCACCATGCTGCGAATCACCCTGTCATGGACCTGCGGTCAAGAAAGGTCGAAATCACCTCGCAGAACCACAATTTTGCCATCCGTATCCCAGGGCTTGATACCCGCGTGGATTCTCCGCCGGTCATCGAAACCCCGTGTGGTCGGGTGGCGATCAGCCACATGAGCTTGAACGATGACTCGATCGAGGGGATGACCTGTCTGGATGAGCCCGTGTTGTCTGTCCAGTATCACCCCGAAGCCTCCCCCGGGCCGCATGATTCGGCCTATCTCTTTACGCAGTTCACTGACATGATGGAGAAAACACATGCCTCATAGAATGCTGGCACTCGCAGCGGTTGGGTTGGCAATACTCGCGTCCGGATGCGTGACGGTTAATCTATTGCCGGCGCCCGGGCCGCTGGAAGAGAAACGGTTAAGTGGAACGGGCAAGGAGAAAGTCCTACTTATGGATCTCTCTGGGCTGATCAGCTCGCAAGAGAGTGGGGGCCTGGTCGATCATCCGAACATGGTGGCGCAGATCAAGGAGGAGCTGACACGCGCGTCCGAAGACCCTAACCTAAAAGCGCTCGTGGTGCGCATCAACAGTCCCGGCGGGACGGTGACGGCCTCTGATATCATCTATCACGAACTGCGCGCCTTCCGTCAGAAGCGGGGGATTCCCGTCATCGCGTCCATTATGGATGTGGGCGCCTCCGGTGGCTATTACGTCGCCGTCGCCGCCGATAAGATTGTCGTCCATCCCTCCTCGGTCACGGGAAGCCTGGGCGTGATTATGATGACGATGAATGCGCGAGGTCTGCTGGAGAAAATCGGACTTCAAGCGAACACAGTGACCTCCGGTCCGAAAAAGGATATGGGTTCGCCGTTTCGAGCGATGACGGACGAAGAGCGCGCTATCTTTCAAGGACTCATCACATCCTTCTATGAGCGGTTCCTCGCGGTCATTCGAGAAGGCCGCCACAACCTTTCAACCGATGACATCCGAAAGCTCGCCGATGGCCGTGTGTACACGGGAGAGCAAGCCAGTGCGTTGGGCCTGGTCGACTATATCGGTTATCTGGATGACGCAATCGAGCTCGCGAAGCGCGAAGCCGGCTTGACGGAAGCAAAGGTGGTCACGTATCGCCGCCCCGGCGAATATCGCAATAATATCTATTCACAATTTCTTGGCGGGGGTGGCGGATTGTCGGCGTTAGCCAACTTCGATTTGCTCTCGATGGTCAGGGGGGGCACGCCGCAATTTATGTACCTGTGGATGCCCTAAACCGAAGCGAGAGGCGAGCGGTGCAAGTCGAGAACAGGAGTTCGTTGTTTGAGGGCCAGGTTGACCGCAGGGCTCTGCTGTCTTTGGGGCTGCGGGTTGCTCTATGCGCGTCAACCGCGTCAAGTCTTCTCAACCTACTGGCCGGCTGCGTTCGAGCGCCAGGAACCGCGCGCGATCAATTGATCTTTATCTCCGAAGAGAAAGAGATCAGCATGGGAGTGAAAGCCTTCCATGAAGTGTTGCGGCAGGCGCGGCTCAATGAAAATCCGGAACTCAACGAAATGGTGCACCGGGTCGGTAATCGCATCGCCACGGCGGCCAACAAACCGGATTACCACTGGGAATTTGCCGTCATTCAGGACGATCGTATCGTCAACGCCTTTGCGCTACCGGGCGGGAAGGTGGCGGTCTTTACCGGCTTGCTGCAGTACACAAAGACCGAGGCCGGCCTGGCCACCGTGATGGGACATGAGGTGGCGCATGCTCTTCAACGACATGGCGCGGAGCGTGTCAGTCGCGGCATTTTGGAACAGATTGCGCAAATCGGTGCGTTGGCCGGCGCCGCCACGGGCGGCATTAATCCCGGCGTGGCCATGGGCGCCATGAGCGCGTACGGCATCGGCGTCTCGTTGCCGTTCAATCGAAGGCAGGAATCGGAAGCCGACTATATCGGGCTCCGCTTGATGGCCCAGGCGGGATATGATCCCCGCGAAGCGGTTCCGTTTTGGGAGCGCATGAGCGGGTGTCCGAGAAATATGATCGGCAAGCTGTGTTTCCGATCACAGGCGGCGATTCCCGAATTTCTGTCCACCCATCCCTCCGACATTACTCGGATCAATCAAATCGAACTCTGGACACCGGACGCGTTACGGTATTACCACCCGGCGAGTCAGCCCACGCCCTCTCCCGGGCCTATCGTGCCGCCGCGGATTCCTGAATTCGGCCCTGCCCCGAACATTGGTTGAGGCAAACGAGCAACGTACCGACGGCGCACGTGAATTTAATTCTGAGGTGAAGGATCAATGCCGAAGCGAACCGATATCACCAGCATTCTATTAATTGGGTCCGGTCCAATTGTCATCGGGCAAGCCTGCGAGTTTGATTATTCCGGCACCCAAGCCTGTAAAGCCCTTAAGGAGGAAGGCTATCGGGTGATCCTGATCAACAGCAATCCGGCCACGATCATGACCGATCCGGAATTGGCGGACCGGACCTATGTCGAACCGATTACCCTGGATGTCGTCGAACGCGTGATCGAACGCGAGCGTCCCGATGCGCTCTTGCCCACGATGGGCGGCCAGACGGCGTTGAATGTGGCGGTGGGATTGGTCAAGCGCGGCACGCTGGCCAAATACGGTGTGCAGCTCATCGGGGCATCCGCGGAGGCCATTCATAAAGCCGAAGACCGTGAGGCCTTCAAGCAAGCCATGCGGCGGATCGGACTGACCACGCCGGAGAGCGGGTCGGCCAAGACCCGTGAAGAGGCCGCCAAGGTGGTCGAGCGGGTTGGGTTTCCGGCCATTGTCCGTCCGTCCTTCACCCTCGGGGGGACCGGCGGCAATATCGCCTACAACCGGGAAGAATTCGAACGGTACGTCGAGTGGGGGCTGGCAATGAGCCCGGTCACGGAGATTCTCGTCGAACGCTCGGTGATCGGATGGAAGGAATTCGAGTTGGAGGTCATGCGGGACCTCAAGGACAATGTCGTGATTGTCTGTCCAATCGAAAACTTTGATGCGATGGGCATTCACACGGGAGACAGCATCACGGTCGCGCCCGCCATGACCTTGACCGACAAAGAATATCAAGTCATGCGCGATGCGGCGGTTAGGATCATCCGCGAGATCGGCGTGGATACCGGCGGCTCCAACATTCAGTTCGGCATCGATCCCCGCAACGGCGAGATGGTCGTGATCGAGATGAACCCGCGGGTGTCGCGCAGTTCCGCGCTGGCGTCCAAAGCGACCGGCTTTCCGATCGCCAAGATCGCCGCCAAATTGGCGGTCGGGTATACGCTCGATGAAATCACCAACGACATCACGCGTGTCACGAAAGCGTCGTTCGAGCCGACCATCGATTATGTCGTCGTTAAAATGCCGCGCTTTGCCTTTCAGAAGTTCCCCGGCGCCGATCCGACGTTGACCACGCAAATGAAGTCCGTCGGGGAGGCCATGTCCATGGGACGGACCTTCAAGGAGGCGCTGCAAAAGGTCATCCGATCACTGGAAGTCAACCGGTTCGGCCTGGTGTCTTTACACGGATTGGACTATGGCATCCCGGCCGATGTGAATCGTGATGAGCTGACTTCAATAATTTGCCGCGCGTTGCGGCATCCTCATCCGGATCGTCTCTGGCATCTCGCCGATGCGATACGTATCAATATCCCGAACGAGGATCTGTTCTCTTTGACGTACATCGATCCGTGGTTTCTGGATCAGATTCGTGAATTGGTGACCTTTGAAAGCCGGCTGCTCGAAGGCCGGGCGACTGGGCACGCTGCCGTCGATCTTGAGGCGCTGTGGGAAGCGAAGCGATTGGGCTTTTCCGATCAACGGATCGCATCGCTCCTCGGCAGCCAGCCGGCGGAGATTCGCCGGCGGCGGATGTCTCACGCCCCCGCCGGCACGACCGGCGGCGTCACCTATAAACGCGTCGATACCTGCGCCGCCGAGTTCGAAGCTCAGACGCCCTATCTCTATTCGACGTATGAGCGGCATTGCGAGGCGCGGCCGACGGATCGGCGGAAGGTCGTGATCCTTGGCGGCGGCCCGAATCGAATCGGGCAGGGGATTGAATTTGATTATTGCTGCGTGCACGCCGCCTTCGCGTTGCGGGAGGAAGGCATCGAAACGATCATGGTCAACTGCAATCCGGAGACGGTCAGCACGGACTATGACACATCGGATCGTCTGTATTTCGAGCCGTTGACCGAGGAAGATGTGCTGCATATCGTCGAATGCGAACGGCCGATCGGCGTGGTTGTGCAATTCGGCGGGCAAACCCCGCTTAAGCTGGCGCTCCCCTTGGAGCGAGCGGGAGTGACCATTTTGGGCACCAGTCCCGACGCGATCGATCGTGCCGAAGACCGGGAACGATTCAGGGAACTGCTGGATCGTCTCGGGCTTCGCCAGCCTGCGAGCGGCATGGCGCATACGGCGGAGGAAGCGGCGCACGTGGCGGCGCGGATCAGTTATCCTGTGATGGTTCGTCCGTCCTATGTGTTGGGCGGGCGCTCCATGCAAATTGTGTATGATGAGCCTGGGCTGATGGCCTATATGGCCTCGGCGGTGAAGTCATCGCCGGATCATCCCATTTTGATCGACAAATATTTACAGGACGCGATTGAAGTCGATGTCGATGCAATTTCCGACGGGCGGCGCGTCGTAGTCGCCGGCATTATGGAGCACATCGAGGAGGCCGGCGTACACTCGGGGGATTCGGCTTGTTCATTACCTCCCTACACGCTGGAGTCCCGCATGGTGGATGAGATCACGCGGCAAACCACCGCCCTGGCGTTGGAGCTGGGCGTCGTCGGGCTGATGAACGCGCAGTTTGCCGTCAAGGATGGGAATTTGTATATCTTGGAAGTCAATCCACGCGGGTCGCGAACAGTCCCGTTCGTCAGCAAAGCGATCGGCATCCCCTTGGCGAAGCTTGCCATGAAAGTCATGGTGGGGAAGACGCTTGATGAACTGGGGGTAATCGAGGTACATAGACCGACACACGTGTCTGTGAAAGAAGCGGTCTTTCCGTTTACGAAATTCGCCGGCGTGGATGTCTTGTTGGGGCCGGAAATGAAGTCGACGGGCGAAGTGATGGGCATCGACGGGGATTTTGGATGGGCCTTTGCCAAATCGCAGGCCGCGGCCGGGGTGGCTTTGCCGACCGCCGGGACAGTGTTCATCAGCGTGAAGGACGAAGACCGGCCGGCCGCCGTGGAGGTTGCCCGGAATTTGTCTCGGCTCGGTTTTGTGATTCAGGCGACACGAGGCACTGCCGCTCATTTACGAGAACACGGCCTCACGGTCGCCACCGTGAACAAGGTTAAGGACGGCCGGCCGCACATCGTCGATCACATCAAGAACGGCGAGATCCACCTGGTCGTCAACACCGTC
>DATFCE010000422.1:0-3295 GCA_035253365.1 Nitrospiraceae bacterium | reverse complement strand
GTAGTAAGTCACATGAAGCCATTGGACGAGTACAAGAAAAAACGAGATTTCAAACAGACCGCCGAACCGCCGCCGAAGAAAAAGGCTTCCGGGGCGGGTCGCATCTTTGTGGTTCAGAAGCATTGCGCCAGCCGGCTTCATTACGATCTTCGTCTGGAAGACGGCGGCGTGCTGAAGTCCTGGGCCGTGCCTAAAGGGCCGTCGCTCGATCCGTCGGTCAAGAGGCTGGCCATGGCGGTGGAGGACCATCCGGTCGATTACGCGGATTTTGAAGGCACGATTCCGGAGGGCCAGTATGGGGGTGGCACGGTGATGGTGTGGGACCGCGGCACCTATGACCCGGAAGGAACCGAAGATGTGACCGGCGGACTACGCAAAGGAGAATTGAAGTTTACGTTGAAAGGCCACAAGCTGAAAGGCTCGTGGGTGCTCGTGCGAACCCGTGATGAGCAATGGCTGTTCATCAAGCACCGTGACCGGCATGCGTCTACGGCCGATATCACGCTATCCGAACCGGCGTCGATCGTGAGCGGCCGGCTCTTAGCCGCAATCGCGGCGGCTGAGGGAGGCGATGTCGACAAAGCGAAAGCCTGTGATGAGCCCAAGCCTGCTGTCCGAAAGGCCAAATAAGTTCAGCCCGCGTTAAGATTCGCGTACTCGCCATTGACCTCGACCATTGAATTCTTCCCGTTGACAGACTGCGGTGTATCGAATACTCTCAGCCGAAACATCTTTGTTTGTCAGTAAGTTGTCAGAAAGGCGGGTGCAATCATGGGAGAAGACCCACGGCATCACGATGGACTTTCGGCTGGAGTAGTCATGTTGGCTTTTCTCGGGGGAGCGGTGGCTGGTATGGCGGCCGCGCTGTTGCTCGCTCCGCAGTCGGGGGAGCAATCGCGGGAGCAGATCAAACGCTATGCGAGAAAGACCGGCGATAATTTGCGGGATCTCGCCGAAAGGGCTGAAGAGACATGGGAGACGGCGGTTGAGAGGGGACGCCAGTTTGTCCACGAGCAGAAGGGTACCTTGACCGAAGCGATGGAAGCGGGCCGTGAAGCGATGCGTCGCGCGCGGGATCGCGGGAATGGATGAGTGAGTAACGATGCCGTATGAAGTCGTTATCGGAGTCGAAGTGCACGCGCAATTACTCACGCGCTCGAAGATGTTTTGCGCATGCGGCACCGTGTTTGGTCTTCCTCCCAATACGCAAACCTGCCCGATCTGTCTCGGCATGCCCGGCACATTGCCCATGATCAACCAGCAGGCGGTGGAGATGGCGATCCGGACGGGTCTGGCGCTGAACTGCACCATTCGATCTATGAATCGATTCGCGCGCAAGAATTACTTTTATCCCGATCTGCCCAAAGGCTATCAGATCTCGCAGTACGAGGAACCGATTTGCGAGAATGGCGGGATCGACCTCATGATCGGTGAACGATCAAAGCGGGTGCGCATTCGGCGCGCGCATCTCGAAGAAGATGCCGGAAAGAACGTCCATGCCGGCGGCCACGGGCCGTCAATGAGCCAGGTCGATTTGAATCGCGCAGGCACGCCGCTTCTGGAGATCGTCACTGAACCGGACCTTCGCTCGTCGGATGAGGTGGTGGTCTACCTCAAGGCGCTGCGGGAGATCCTGGTGTACCTGGATGTGTGTGACGGTAACATGGAAGAAGGCAGCTTCCGATGCGAGCCCAATCTCTCGCTCCGGCCGGCCGGGCAGACGGAGTTCGGCACGAAGGTGGAGCTGAAGAATATCAATTCCTTCAAGTTCGTCAAAGAGGCGCTGGACTATG
This sequence comes from Nitrospiraceae bacterium, assembly GCA_035253365.1. Taxonomy (GTDB): domain Bacteria; phylum Nitrospirota; class Nitrospiria; order Nitrospirales; family Nitrospiraceae; genus DATFCE01. The sequence continues at coordinate 1,502 of DATFCE010000422.1, read as the reverse complement.
AGATCGCGCGTCAAACCAAGGTGCTGAGCCAAGGCGGCACGATCACGCAAGAGACTCGTTTGTGGGATGTGGAGAAGGGCGTGACGGCCGTGATGCGCAGCAAGGAGGAAGCGCACGATTATCGATACTTCCCCGATCCCGACCTGGTGCCGCTCAGCGTTTCGGAAGATCGGCTTGAAGACATGCGCAAGGCATTGCCGGAGCTGCCGGCTGCCCGCTTCAAACGATTCTCGTCGGATTATGGATTGCCGGAGTATGACGCCGGGGTGTTGACGGCCTCACGCCCGCTGGCGGACTATTTTGAATCCTGCGTGCGCCTGTTTGATCACCCCAAGACCGTCAGCAATTGGGTGATGGGCGAACTGCTGCGCGAGTTGAACAATGGCGGCACAGCAGTATCTGATTCGCCGGTGAGCCCCGAACGTTTGGTGAGCCTGCTGCGATTGGTGGACAACGGCACGGTCAGCCTCAAGGTGGCGCGCGAAATCTTCCCGGAGCTGTATGCTGGCGGCAAAACCGCCGAGCAGATCGTACGCGATCGAGGGCTGACGCAGGTGTCGGATGAAGGCGCGTTGGAAAAGATGATCGATGAGGTCATCGCTAAGAATCCCACGCAGCTTGCGCAATACCGTAGCGGAAAGGAACAAGTATTGGGCTTTTTTGTCGGTCAGGTCATGAAGGCCTCGGGAGGCAAAGCGAATCCGGGGAAAGTTAATGAGTTGCTGAAGAGGAAGCTGGCAGAGGCTCCTTAGAGTGGGACGACGGGAATATCTGAAGCAGATCGCCAGCTTCCAAAATCGCATTGCAGAACACGAACAAGATCAGACAAGAACAATCACTTCCACAACCCAATAAAGCTCGTATTCGCCATTGGGAGGTTGAAATCGAGACATTCAGAGGAGAAATCAAAAAAGCTGAGAAGCGGTTGAGGAGGGTTAAAAGATGAAAGCTGTGGCGGCAAGCCAAGCAAAAGAGAAAAGGGAATTGGTTGATAGTCTTCTCCATGAGCTTGCTGAGGAATGCCGTTGTATCCTGGATCTCGTCGCCAAACTTCATGGAAAACGCAATGGCAAGATCAAACGAGCCGAAATTCTGCCTGAATTATGTACTTCAATCGTGCACTTGCACGCGCATACGAAGGAGTTACCGGACCTAATCTATGACGAGTATGATCAATCGGATAATTGAACCGGCTACTGCGGCGTCTTTAACATTCATACGGTCTCTTTCACGGATGTTGTAAACATTCGTCTTCGATTTCGCCGCAAGATAAGAAATTAAGACCCGACTTGGACATTCTTAGACATTCAGATTGGAGCAATCCACCATGAGTGCAATTCGTGAGATCAAAGCGCGGCAGATTTTGGACTCGCGGGGTAACCCGACCGTTGAAGTGGATGTGGTGCTGGAAAGCGGGGCGCGGGGGCGGGCGGCGGTGCCATCGGGAGCGTCCACCGGGGAAAAGGAAGCGATCGAATTGCGCGACGGCGACAAGAAGCGCT